>CAMZKF010000335.1 GCA_947311095.1 uncultured Flavobacteriales bacterium | reverse complement strand
AATAGGAGTTACACTTCCTAAATCGACTAAAACAGAAACTTTTATAGAGTCTTTTAATGAACAGCCATTAAGAGTAGTTCCTGTTACAATATAAGTTGTCTCTGTTGTAGGAAAAACAATAGGATTTGCTATGTTTACATTTGTAATATTACTGTTAGGTGTCCAATGATATTGTAGTCCTCCGAAAGCTTCTAGCTGTAAACTATTCCCGTCACAAATAGTGGTATCCGATAAAGTGTAAACATTATCTTCAAAAACGGCAACAATAATCTGAGCCGTATCTGAACCACAACTATCTACTGTAACGACTTGGTACGTCGTTGTTACAGGGGGAAATACGGTTGGATTTGGAATTGAAGGATCTGAGATATAACTATTGGGAGTCCACTGAAATGAAACACCTCCCGAAGCGAGTAATTGAGTACTATCTCCTCTACAAATCGTATCTGTTTGAGTAATTATTGCATTATCTAACATAAACACATCAACATTTAATAAGGCTGTATCATTTGCTAAACATCCTGTTGTATCCATTACAACTAATTCTACAACATAATTTCCTGTATCAGCATAAAAATGAGAAGGTGCAAATACATAAGAAGTATCGCCGTCTCCAAAGTGCCATTCATAAGCATTCCCCCCCGAAGAATTGTTTGAAAAATTGTAAGAACTAGGTAAACAAACGAAAGGTTGAGGCACACTAACGGTTGGCGTTATGTTTGCTAAGTCAAATTTAAAAGCTCCTAAATTACAATTACTACTATTGTTTGTATTTGACCAAGCTCCTGTGGTAGTAGGAAAATCGGAATGTCCTCCACATCCAGCACATACAGCTTGGTAAACTTTTCCATTTTTATCAAATCTACTGGTCCCCCCATCTACGTGTTCGTGACTTACTCCCCCTCCAAAATAAGTAGCGTACAGTAAATTCTGAGCATCTTGATTCAATACCATTAAATAAAAGTCATTATCGTCTGTTGTACTTTGGAAAGTAGGTGATGTAATTGGCAATCCAATAGTTGTACTGTGTGTGGCTAACGCTCCTAAAAAAGTTAAGCGATTTGTAGAACCACCCCAACCTGAAATGAAAATTTGATTGCAGTCACTAACTAAAAATGCACTAATGGAAATATCTATTTCTCCAGAACCAGTACCAATAGTTGTTGACATTAAAGAGGTACTAAGGTCTTGGGGTAATTTTTGAATAAATTGACCACTGTTGGGATTGCTATAAGTATTGGGGGTTATCGGATAGTTCCCGTTTGATTGTCCTACTGTAAAAATATCTCCCGTTAAATCTGCTTGTACAAAAAAACATTGGTCATAGCCCGTCGTTCCGATATAAGTAGAAGCTACAATCGTACTTCCATCAGAAGAAAAATGAGTTAAAAAGCCATCGGAAATACCTCCTTGATAACTAGAATGTAAAGCGGTTGGCGTAGTCGTAAAGTTAAGACTTTTAGTTCCTCCTGCTACATACATTTCACCTCCTGCTCCCAATTGAATAGAATAAGCACAATCAAAATTATTTCCTCCTAAATAAGTACTCCAGATTAAATTAGTAAGTTGTCCATTGAGCTTAAACACGCAACCGTCTAATCCTCCGCCTCCATACGCAGATTGAGTAGCTCCGTTGGTAGGGAAATCATTGGACGCTGTTGTTGAAGCGATGTAAATGTTATTCCCATTATCCACAATTATTTCACCCCTAAAAGCATCACCATAATTATAATGTAATTCCGAATTTCGATTAATACCGTCGTTACCTGTTCCTCCTATAAATGTCGAAGCGATAAGCGAATTTCCCGTAGCATTTAGTTTTGTTATTACTATGTCGCAACCCGATGTATATTGAAAGCCATATCCATTTCCTAAACTTAAAGAAGGCCCCCCATTAAAGGAATTATCATAAACACCTGGAGTTGTGGGATAATTGCTAGAACCTGAAGTCCCTAAAATACAGAGTTGGTTTAGTCCATTGACAACTAAACTATGCGGTATCTCGTTGTTATTACCTCCAATATAAGTGGAGTAAATTAAAGATGTCCCATCAGCAGAAAACTTACTTATTGCCATGTCTATATCCCCCCCTCCGAAGGTAGTTTGAAACGCTCCTATAGAAGTAGGGTATCCTAAGCCAAAAACAGTTCCTCCAACATACATATTTCCAGCATTGTCATAAGTTGCTGTACATCCAAAATTACTAGCAGAAGAACCTGTATAAGTCGCAAATGCTAAAATTGGATCTATAATTAAATCTAAATCATGATTATAATTGTTTTCAAAGGCAAAGGATAAATGGTTGTCTTTGAGTACATATTTACAAGCGACCTTTTGTTGTTTTCCGTCTATTATTTGATATGCATAAGGACTTTGTTCTACCAATATTCCATAGTTTGTTTTGATAAAAAGATGTCCATTTTTGATTTTAAGTTTATTAACCCCGTCATATTTCAAGTCTATGTCGGCTGTCTTAGCTGCTGGTTTTACAATAAAATCATATTTAACTTTACCAAAACTACCATAATATTTTAAATCAATTCCTTTGTAAATATTTTTATAAATAACCGATTGAAAATCAAAAACATTTTTCGCCCATTTAGTGTTATCTTGACCTATAAAAAAATTGCTATAATTAGTTGATTTTCCTGTTCTTTTTATGACGGGATTTGGCAAACAATTCTCAAAAGAGACGCTATAAGTATGTCCATTTAAAATAGTAGTATTAGGAAGTTTTCCGTGGTAAATATCTGAAATTAAATCCCTATTGAATAATTGATAAGTTATTTTTCCTTTTTCGAGGTAAATATTCCCTTCGTTAATTTCTAATTTATAGTCAACATTTGTAGCATATTGACCTTTATTTTCGGTGAATTTTATTGCAGACCGATGCTCTTGGGCATTTAACTGCCAAAAGAAAGCTATAAATAAAAATAGAAATATTTTATGATAAATAAACAAAACAGAAACTAAGTTACAAATAATAGACGGTAAAATAGTAAAAAGGTTGTGTTAATTTTATGAAAAATAATTTAATAATCATTAACATATAGAAAAGAGCTAAAAAGCCTTAATTTCTCTCGTTGATTTCAAAAACTAAATCAGCTTAAATAGTAAGAACTACAAACTCCGTTCGTTTATGCCTGCTCATAAAAGGTTTTGTTTTGAATAGCACTAATTTAAAAATACGAATGCAATTTATACTCTTGTAAATTATAGTATTATCCCTTCATAAAATTATCGCCGAATAATTATAAGCTAAATTCTAAAAATGAGTATCTTTGTTTGAAAAGAGCGAATACAATGTCAGAATTTAAGGAGAAATATGTAAATCCGTTTACCGATTACGGATTTAAACGTTT
>CAMZKF010000334.1 GCA_947311095.1 uncultured Flavobacteriales bacterium | reverse complement strand
AGAGATAAATGGAATGCTATAGGAAGCGTTCCTCAAAAAGCATATCAAGAATTACAAGCTGAATATAGCAAGTTAAACGAAGATTTTAGTTATAATATCAGTATTTATAAGGCTTTACAAGATAATGATTTGAAAATTAATTACTCGCTAAAAAATCAAGTAATACATCAAGTAAAAGAATTACAAGAAAGTAAAAATATAAAAGAATTAGAAAAGCAAGTAAAACAATTGCAACGTAAATGGGACGAAATAGGACCTACTTATAAAGAACATTGGGAAAAATTAAAAGAAGATTATTGGGCTAATATTCAAACTATTTATGATAGAATAAAAACGTATTACGAAGAACAAAAAGAAGTTCAGTTAGAAAACCTAGCAAAAAAACAAGCACTAATAGATCAATTAAAAGAGGTTGCGAATCAGCAATTTGACAATCATAAAGACTGGGAAATTACAACCAAAGCAATAATAGCATTGCAAGAAGATTGGAAAAAAATAGGTTTTGTGCCTAAAGAAAAAAATGAATCGATTTGGACTGAATTTAGAACCATTGCAAATACATTTTTCGATAATAAGTCTGAATTTTATAAACAGAGAAATAGTATTTTTGATGAAAAATCGAGTAAAAAACAAGCGATTATTGACAAAGTAGCAACTTTAAAAGATTCTACTGATTGGAAGAGAACAGCAGAAACAATTAGAAAGCTACAAGAAGATTGGAAAGCGATAGGGCATGCAGGACGAGTGAATGAGCAAAAATTATGGAAAGAATTTAGATCTAAATGTGATACTTTTTTTGAGAATAGAGCCAAGTACTTTGAACAACAAGACGAAGCAAATGGAGAAAATTTAATAAAAAAAGAAGCTCTAATAAAAGAAATTGAAAGTTTTGAACCGTCAGGAAATAGTCAAGAAGATTTAATTAAAATAAAAGAATTTTCAAAACAATTTTCAGCCATAGGAAATGTTCCGTTTAAAGAAAAAGATAGAATATATAAAGCATACAAAGAAGCATTAGATGCTAATTATGACAAACTAGATATAAATAAGTCTGAAAAAGAAAAGATTCAGCTTGAAGCCAGAATGGAATCGATTTTGTCAAGTGCTAATCCTATAAAAACAATTCAATTTGAAAAAGAAAAAATAAGAAAGAAAATAAATGAATTGACAAAAGAAATTGCAAATTATGAAAATAACCTAGGCTTTTTCTCAATGTCTAAAGGAAGCGAGTCTTTGTTCAAAGGAGTTGAAAAGAAAATAGAATTAGGAAAGAAAAATATAGAAAATTTAAAGAAACAATTAAGAATGTTTCCAAAACCAGAAGTAAAAAAAGAAGATTGATTGTTATTGTCTATCAGTAAACGAATATAAAATAACTGTCATCTACTTTGCATATCAAGATGGTTTTAGTTACTTTTACATTCAGATTATGGGTATTCACAATCAAAAAAAAACAGCGAGACAATCGACTTTATAGAGAAAAAATAAATTCGTTTTTGTTTAAAAATTATTTCATAACGGGATGAGTATTTGATTTGAACAATACCCCCAAAACAAAGTAAGACAACTAAAAAAAAGAAGATGAAAAAAATTACAATTATTTTAGGAATGATGTTATTGCAAATTAATTTGTTTGCTCAAATATCATCAGTTGATTTGATAGCAAAGTATCCTTTTAATGGGACGTTTAACGATGAAAGTGGAAATGGTAATAATGGAACGGCAAATAATGGAGTGTCATTAACAACAAATCGTTTTGGATTATCTGATAGAGCTATTGCATTTGATGGCGTGGATGATTATTTAGATATTGGTACAATGAATGAATTAAACATTAATTTACAAAATTTTTCATTAAGCTTTTGGATAAAATCAGACACAACAAACAAAACCAATTTTGAACAAGTTATTGGAACTATAAACGCAGGAATGTATAGTACAGCTTTTGTCGTTGAAATTAATAGAGAATATCTTAGTACTGGACAAATAACAAATAATTATAGTCCAAATTTTATCTCTCTTTATATTAGAGACGCAAATGCAAATGTCTTTTCATTATCGACTTACAAATCAGAATTATTTGATAATAATTGGCATTTAATAACATTTGTAGTGAATGATATTAGTAATAATTTAGGAGACATATATATAGACAATATATTAGTAAATTCAAACTCTCAGCAAGGTAGTCCTTCAAATTTTGCTACTTATGACTATAGTTTAGCTGTAGGTGCAAATAATTTAAGAGGTGTTATTTCATATTTTTATGAAGGCTCTCTTGATGATATTAAATTCTACAAAAAATCATTAACTACCTCTGAAATTAATGATATTTACAATGAGAATCTTTGTTTATCTACAACTTATGACACTACGTTTGTAACTGTTACCGACACGTTATTAATTGATATAGCAACAGGATTTTCACAACCAAACGAAATAAATACAATAAAAGTATTTCCTAATCCAGCGAATAATCAATTAAATATTTATAATGGAAATTACACACTTTTAAATAACTATAAAATTGAAATTAAAAATAGTTTAGGTCAGCAAATGTTTTACAATGATATAAATACACAAATGTTTAATATTGACATTAGCCAATGGACAACAGGTCTTTATTTTGTTAACGTCTTAGATTCTAACAACCAAGTAATTGATACAAAAAAAATAGTATTGCAATAGCAAATAAAAAATGGTTACTACTCAGCAATATGTTTTTTAGCTTGTAGGTATGTTTTTTAGATTAAATAGTTGTTTTTAGGTGAAAATCTGATTACAAAACGATATTATAATTGATTCAAATAAATCTTACAGTCAAGTAAATTCAATGCTGAGTACAAACAAAAAATGAACACTAAAAAAGAAAAAGCCAAGGTTATTTTCATAATTTGCAATTTCTTTTTTAGTGTTCATTTTTTGTTTGTACTCAGCATTGAATTT
>CAMZKF010000333.1 GCA_947311095.1 uncultured Flavobacteriales bacterium | reverse complement strand
AGCCTGTTTAAACGCCCTAACAAATACATTGATTTATTTAAGAGCAAAGGTTGTTTTACCTATTTTTACACCATCTGCATATATTTCTGTTCGGTAAGTTCCTGCTTCTATTGGGTTTTCAAGTTCAAAATAGATACACAAATCTACATTTTGGTTTTGGTAATTTATTTTTCTTTTTACGCTTCCTGTTTTGGTTTCTTCTCCCGCTGTAAAAGTGAAGGAAGAACTGTTTTTAAGTACTTTTCCGTTGGGATCAAAAATAAGCATGATGATGTCTTTGTTTTCGGCTTTTGCTATTTTATTTTCAACTATTGTAAAGCATGATTTTATCATATTTGTACGTTTGGCTCTTGTTGTCTCTACTTGTTTTCCACTTTTTTTAACAATAATAGCCGAAGCGGTAATTCCTGCGGTTTGCAATACAGATCCTAGAGCTACAATGTCTTTTGTTTTATTGAGTTCTTCTTGTGCTTTGTCTCTTTGGCTTGCGACTTCATTTATTTTATTGTCTTTTACTACTATTGTATTTTGTAAATTTCCGTTCAAGGTGTTTAGCGAATCTATAGTGTGAATGTATCCTTTCATGATACCTCTCAAGGTTTCGGTTTCTTTTTTTAGTTTGTAAATTTTACCCCAATCTCTTTTTTGTTTGTTTTTGAGTCCATCTACTTCTGCCAACAACCCTTCTATTTTTGCTTTTTGATTATCCACGCTATCTTGCATTTCTTGATTTTTTATTTCAATATTGTCGTATTGGTCTAAAAGCTCCACCAGGTTATTTCTTAAAGCTTTATCGTCAGCATCTTCAATTACACCCGCATTTTTAAGTATGGTATTGAGGTCATCTTTTTCTTTTATCAGGTTAGAAATGGATTCTTTATTTGCATTGTTTTGCTTTTTTAAATTTCCTAAACTATAACTCAAGTATCCTATTCCTGCTAGTAATAATACAATGATTATAATATAAATTCCATCTTTTTTATTTCCGTCTTGTTTTTTCTCTGTCATAATTTTGTGTGCTAAAATTAATTCTTTTTTTGTTCAAATGTACTACCAATTACTAAACTAAAGCCACCGTTTAAGACTAATATTTTCCTTAACATTTATTTTTAGCTGTTTTAATACGTTTTTTATTGCTAAAAGGTTATCTCCCGTGGTATAAATTATTGTTTTTTTCGCTAATGAATCTGTTTTTAAATGGTTTTCTTTCAATATTTTTTCTACTTGATTTGCTATTGCTTCCGAAGGTTCTAACAACTGAATGGTTTTATTGGTTATTTTGTTTATTTCTTCAGCCAATAAAGGATAGTGAGTACAACCAAGAACGATATAATCTACGTTTTGATGAAGCATAGGCTGAATGTATTTTTGCAACAGTAACCTTGTTTCTTCTGTATGAATGAGGTTGTTTTCAACTTTATCGACAAGCCCATATCCTATTTGGGTAATGACGTTTTTGTCGTTGGCAAATTTTTGAGAAGTTGTTTTAAAGTGATTACCTCTAACCGTTCCTTTTGTTGCTAAAACGCCTATATTTCCCGTTTTACTCAATAACGATGCTGGTTTTATCGCTGGTTCTATACCTACTATTGGAATCTTGTAGTTTTTTCTTAAATGTAAAACAGCTGCTGATGTTGCTGTATTGCAAGCTACAACAATCATTTTACAATTGTTTTCGATAAGAAAATCAACGATAACTGTACTTAATTGTATAATTTCTTGATTTGTTTTATTACCATAAGGACAATTTTTACTGTCTGAAACGTAAATAAAAGATTCATTTTTAAATCTTTTTAACAGCGTACTCCATACCGTTAGTCCTCCTACTCCAGAATCAAATATGCCTATTGGATTATTGTTCACCTTATTTCATTAAACCTTTTAAACTAACAGTTTGTTCTTCGTCTAAATCGAATTTTTTACCAATTCCATAGGCTTTAGCTTTTACTTTCCCTTTTATTCTAACCTTTACCCTACCAGAAAGCATTGCTCCCAACGAACCAGTTAATGCTCCCATAATATCTTTAGTTTTAGCTTGTAAATACAAAGGATATACTCCTGTTGTTTTTTTCTTTAATACAATTTTTTCTTTCATTTTGGTTTTACCTGCATATTTGCCATTAATGTAAATATCTAAAGTTGAAGGTTTTATTGTTATATTATAAGTATTAGGATTATCTACTTTTATGTCTAGTCGAATAAGAATTTGCTCTGCGGTTCTGTTTTCTAATCCAAATTTTTGAACTCCTTTAAAATCTACGTCTTCATATTCCAAACAACTATTTAGTGTTATAGTCACAAGGAGTAATAATAATATCTTTAGTAATTTCATGTTTTTTGTTTTAACTTATTTTTCAAAAATAATGCCGAAGGTAATAAATTAAGAATTAAAAATCGACAAAGGAGAAACCTCAAGAATTTCTCCTTTGTTTTTTAAAATAATTTTAGCCTTGTTTTTAGCCCTTCTTGTTTTTTTTGAAGGATTGTGTGCCGATTTACAAATTATAATTCCTAGCCATTTAGTTCCAAAATAATTGGTGATTGTTGCTCCATCAATTATTAATTTAGCTTTTTTTTCTAAATATATTCGAGAACCTTTCGATAAATGAACGTCGTTATTTATTGTCAATGTTTGTCTTTTTCTTACAATAATATCTCCTGTTATAATCATTGCTTTATCCCAAACCGTATCGTACCAAATGTCTATTGTATTTTCGGCATGATATTCATTTGCGGTGGATAATCTAATTCTATCTGCTTTTGTACTATATAATTGATGAACATAACCTATTTGCTTGGGGGATAAATAATTTCGGCATTGGTTATACCCCATTATGTTATTACTAACATCTTTTTTGTTACATGGGAAAAAACCAAATTTATCATTTCTTGGTAAATCATCGAACTGAGGGTAGTTGGTGTGTGCAAGACCAATCGTATGCCCCAACTCATGTGCAATTAATTGTGCATTTGCCCAGCCTCCTCCATTAATTAAATTTGTAATATTTAAAAAATAAGGTTTAGGACCACAACCAAAAGTAACGCCATTAAGACTGCTTCCTGTATAAAATACATGGATAGCGTTTTTGTCACTATTTGCATATTTCTCCCAAATAAAACGATCGCAATTTAATTCTCTCTTTTGATAATAATATAATTCTTGAATAGAAGAAATAGAGGAAACATCAGCAGTTAATTTTAAAACTAAATGATTGTCAACAAGATTAACATTTTCAATGCTATAATTCACTTTGTTAATACTTATACTGTCAACTCTTCTTAAACGAGAAAAATAACGACGATTTAAATACAACTTATTTTTTTGAGACGAATCTATAGGTACAGGCTTATCATATAAGGCGTAAAACCTTCTATCCCACAAAACAGAATCTACAACTTTAACAATTGTGTCTAATCTAAATTTAATTCTACTATCAGGAATAAAATGAACCCTTTTGTCTTGTGCTTCTATTGTACAAGGAGACATTTCTTTATAAAATCTATTGATCCAATCAAATTGATTTCGAATTAATTTGACACTATCTAAATCATAATTCTGAGCATCGTTTTCATAACGATATACAAGATGTAACTTCACTCTTAATGTAATGTAAGGATTGGTTAATAGATTGGTAGATTCATATGGAATGTATTTCTCTAACTCATCTTGTTGAGCAAAAGAGAAAGTAAATAAAGACAAATAAATAAATACCGTCAAAAGTTTAATTTTACTGCAATGAAGTTGAATCAAGTTGAATGGCATCTAATTTTAGTTTTATTGGAGCTATGTAGTCTTTGTACAATATTAAAGCACTATCTTTTAGAGGTTCTACTGAAGGAATGTCAATACTCAAAGGGTTAACTGCCTTACCATTCATAAAAATACGATAATCTAAATGAGGTCCTGTTGAATGTCCCGAGCTACCAACTTCACCAATTTTTTGACCCTGTATTACATGAACTCCTTTTTTTATTCCTTTAGCAAATTTACTTAAATGCATATATTTAGTTATAACATCACCTTTGACGTGTTTAATTTTTACCAATCGACCCGCTCCTCCAGCCCAACCAGCAAAAATAACCTTCCCTGTTCCTGTTGCTACAACTTCTGTACCAATAGGAGCTGCATAATCAACACCATGATGAGGCCTGTAATATTTAAGTACAGGATGAAACCTTCTATTTGAAAATTTCGAAGAAATCCTTGTGTATTGAAGTGGAGCAGATAGTAAAGCTCTCTTCATGCTTTCTCCATTCTCACCAAAATAAGACAAAGGAATGGTGTCGCTTTCATAAGAAAAGAAATACCTACTTTTATCCATATGATTAAACAAAACAGTTTTAATTCTACCAATTCCCACAAATTTATCATCTACATATTTTGCTTGATAAATTACTTTAAAATAATCTCCTTTTTGAATCCCAAAAAAATCGATACTCCAAGCATATAGCTTAGTGACTTCAACAACTAAAGCGGGAGACAAGCCTTCATCTATAAATGCATTCCACAAACTAGACGTTACAACTCCCCCAGCCTCTAACTCTTTAATGACAACCTCTTTTGCACCTAAATAAACATTTATAGAATCTGTAAAATCAAAAACTACATAATTAATAGCATCTTTTTGATAAACAAATTTCAATAGTTTTCGGGTTGTATCTTTAGCTATAAAAGCAGTGCAAATATGATTGGGTTTTATTTTTCGAACATCAAAAACAGAATCAAAACGTTCGGCAATTGTGAAAATTTGAACAGGAGAAACTCCATATTTAGGTAAAATATGAGTCAGCCCTTCGTTTTTTTTCACTAATGAAGTATCAATTTTATAATCATTGGCATTAAATCCATAAATAATGACTGGTTCAATTTTTTTTTCAACAACAGAAGGAGGAACAATTTTATTTGTTTCTTTTACCTCATTCTTACAAGCTATTAAAAATAATACACTTATAATTAAAGTTAGTTTTAAAAATACATTCATAATAATAAAAAGATATAATCAGTAAAATTACCAATTATAAATGCGCTTCTGTTTTTAATGAAAAAGTATTATACACAAGACAATGTTTTTAATATTCTAAAGTTTAAGGATAGAAGCCCTATCAAACTCATTAAAAAAACTGAATCAACTTTTTTTTAATAAAGCTTCAATATACAGTAATACGATAAGTAGAATAATTTTATTAATCTTACCTTTGTAAAAAAAGACAACTCAATGCGTTATTTAATATTAATTATTTTTTTTTAATTTCCGCTTCCCTTTTTGGTCAAAAAAAAGGAACTACTTTTGGCATTCAAGTAAAACCTATTATACCTATTAATTATTTTAATGCAGGACCTTTTTCTGTATCCGATTCAATTGTAGAAATAAAAGTATCACCCAAATTAGGTTTCAGCTTTGGTATGATGATACGTCAACAAATTTCTAAATCATTTGCAATAGAAACAGGTATTAGTTCTGTAAAACGGTCTTATAATGTTGAAGCTAATAGTTTAATAAATAACAAAACAGACAAAACAGATTTTAGTTTTATCGGCTATCAAATACCTATTCAAGGATTGGTTTACATACAACTTTCCGAAGCTATTTATATGAATACGACAGCTGGTATTGGCATTGATATGTATCCATCTAGTATTTTTACAAAAGGTAAGAATTATTTATTAAATAATTTAACAACTCGTCAACGATGGCCTAATTTTTCGCTGCTGGCAAATTTAGGTTTTGAATACCGTAATAACGAAAAAGGAACATTCTACATCGGAGGATCATTCAATCGTCCTTTTTCTCCTATTGCTAAATCAAATTTTTCTTACCTTTACGAAGGAAATAACACGACTATTTTAGAGACGTTTTTAAACGGAAATTACATTACTCTTGACTTACGCTATTTCTTTCCAGAAAAGAGTGAGTAATAATAATCAACATGAAAAAAATAGCACCTCTTTTTATTTTAACATTATTTTTCACCTTAAACACTCAACTAATTTTTGCTCAAAGATTAGTTAAAAATGGTTCTACGTACGGAAAAATAGAGTCGAATGGAGACGTAAGAATTAGGGGGACTTTAGTAGGTAAGTTTGAAATTAATGGAGATATTAGAGTACACGGAAGTGTTGCTGGAAAAATAGAGCCAAATGGAGAAATTAGAAAACGAGGTTCAATAATAGGAAAAGTTGAGCGTGATGGAAGTGTCCGTATTTCAGGCAGTCTTGTTGGAAAAATAGAATCAAATGGATCGATAAGAAAAAAAGGATCTATTGTCGGTTCTGCAATAGGAGTTGACCCTAAACAGGCTGGTGTAATGTTTTTCTTTGACTTTTTTTAGTTTACAAAACAACTAATTTAAGGATCTCAAAAACCTTTAGCTTTACTAGTTCATAAAACTCTAAGCAAAATAATATTAAAAGAAACAAAGGTTTCGTATTTTCTAAAAATTCAAGGAATTATTTTCAAAGAAAAACTAATATCATTTGGAGGCAAACAAGTTACATCGTTGCAAACCATATAAGAGACCATCCCTTTAATTGTAGTTTCTTTCGTGTCGTTAAGTTTTATCATTTGCTTAAATACAGCTTTTTTATCGAAATAGTTAACTTGAACTTCAAAAACATCGTCAAAAACAGAATGGGCTTTTGTAATTTCTGAAACAGGACCAATAACGCTAAAATTGCTATTCTCTTCATAAGAAAAAACAGTAGGTAAAGGTCCATCATCTGGACTAGGTAAGTTTTGAGAATACATGTGCCATTTATCTTCTATTGTAGCAGTAAAAGTAATCTCATACATACCCATTACATTAGGTTCTTCTGTTATTTCAAAAATCCAAGTTACCGGATTTTCTTGTTGGGAATAACTTTTATTAGCAACAAACAAACTAAAAATAGTTACTAAAAATATTAAAAAAGGTTTTCTCATTTTATTTCTATTTCAAAAGGTTGGTCAGAAGGAGGCAAACATTTTCCGTCATTACAAACCATAAAGTTTATGTTTCCTTTTACAATAACATTGCCATTCTTAACCTTTACTTTTTGCTTAAAAATAGCATCTGTTGTAAATGATGTTAATTCGATGTCAAAAGTTGTATCAAAATGTGTTTCTGTATTTTCTTCCAAGGTGGAATCAATCAATTGAAAACTTTCGTTTTCTTCAAAAGTAATCAGTGTAGGAAGAGGACCGTCTAAACTAGTTAAATATTGAGAATATGTATGCCAGCTTTTATCTATTGCCCCATGCATTTTTAATTCATAAACACCCTCTTCTATTTTTGTAGCAGAAAAATCCCATGTGATAGGCGCTATATTTTCTACAAGAACACTTTCGTTTTCGTCCTTTTTTTCTACTTCAAAACCTGTATTCAATTTTTCATTAGCTACCAACCCACATTCTAGCCAAGAAGCGTAAGTTAATACATCAGGGGTATAACCAACAGGATTGTTTAACAAATATCCTTCGGGGCTCAAAAGAGCGTAATAAGGTTGAGAAACCTTTCCAAATTTAATAGCTTCTAAAGTAGCCCATTTGTCTCCAATTGTTCGAATCATTTTTTGACGTATAGTTCCGTCAGCTAAAGGAATTGGAAATGGACCTTGTTGTTCTTTTGGTAACTCGTGAGAATCATCTACATAAAGCGAAACTAAAATATATTTATCGTTTATTAATTTAAATACTTTGTCTTGACTCCAAACATTATCTTCCATTCTACGGCAATTAGTACATGCTTTCCCCGTAAAATCGACCAATATTGGCTTTCCACTTTCTTTTGAAGCTTTTTGAGCAGAAGCTAAATCGTGATAGCAAATTAATCCGTTAGGACAATCTAAAGGATACATCCAACTGTAATTTACAGGAGGAGCAATTCCACTCAATAAATTTAAAGATTTGTAAGTATGTGTGTTCGGATTGTATTGGAACCCTAAAAACAAATAGGCTGTCAAAGCAAAAAAGCTTAGAGCTAAACCGATTCTAGGTTTAGAAAGTTTTAAGTTTGGACTATCGTGAGGGAATTTTATTTTACCTAAAAGATATATAGCAATGGCAATAGCACACATAATCCAAATGATTAAGAACGCTTCGTATTTTAATAAATTCCAATCTTCTTGTAAATCTGCAATAGAAAAGAATTTAAACGCTAAAGCGATTTCTATAAACCCTAAAACAACCTTTACCGAATTCAACCAACCTCCCGATTGAGGCAAACTTTTCAGCATGGAAGGAAATGCAGCAAATAACGTAAAAGGAAATCCTATTCCTAGTCCAAAACCTAACATTGCAACGGTAATTGGTACAGGTCCATCTTTTATAGAACCAGCCAATACAGACCCTAATAAAGGTCCTGTGCAAGAAAATGAAACTAAAGCCAGCACAACAGCCATAAAAACAATACCAAAGAAACCTCCCATATCCGCTGCTTTATCAGCTTTATTTGTCCAACTACTTGGCAATCCAATTTCGAAATACCCAAAAAATGAGATGGCAAAAATGATAAAAATAATAAAGAAAGTAATATTTAAAATAGAACTTGAAGCTATTTGATTAAGCACTTCGGCATCTAAATTCCAAACATAAAAAGGAATACTAATTGAAGTGTAAACAACTACAATTGAGACTCCATATAGCAATGCTTTTGCAATTCCTTTACCTCTTTCTGAACCTCCTTTTGTAAAATAACTAACCGTAAGTGGTATCATAGGGAATACACAAGGGGTAATCAGCGATATTAAACCTCCTCCTAGTCCTAAAATAAAAATCAGCCAATAACTTTTATCTTCTTTATCTACATCTCCACATGCTTTATTTACAGGGTTTTTTAAGTCTAATTTTTCTAAAGCTGGAATAATTTTTAAAGTTTCTTCATTAACATCGTAAATTACTTTTTCAGAACTAGCATTTTCTTTTAATAGGTTGATTTTAAAAGGATATATATCAGGAGGTAAGCATTGTGTTTCATTACAAAGCATAAATTCAATCTCTCCTTCAAAAATTGAATCTTTTGGATTTGAAAGGTGAAGTTTTTGCTCAAATCTTGCTTTTTTATTAAAAAATGTAATCTCAGCCTCCCAAACGTCATCAAAATGAGTTTCTGCCCCAAATTCTTTCGTTTTTCCTATTATAGTAATACTTTCATTTTCTTTGTAAAGGAATGAGGTAGGAATTGGTCCTTCAGCTCCTTCCAAAAATTGAGAATACAAATGCCAGCCGTTCTCTATTTCGGCTTCAATAATCAATGTAATATCCTCTTTATCTATTTGTTGAGCGCTTATTGCCCATTTTATCTCGTTTTGTCCATACAGTGACACAGATAATAAAAGAATGATTATCCCTAAAAAAAAGTTTTTCATTGTGTTATTTTTGAAATAATAAAATTGATTGAATGAAAATTCAAACGAATCAAGTGTAAATATAATACCTATTTAAATAATGAAATGCAATATATAAATAGTTTTATTATCACTTATACTTCTTTAAATAAAATAACAATAGCTAAGGCTATTCTAATCTTTTAAAATCGTATTTCATTATTCATTGGATCTAAAGCGTAAATATAAACAAAGCAAAACTATATTTGCTGTTTATTTTTGTCGTTTTTGTGTTTTTTTATCTAAACCAAACTATCTTAGTGATAAAAAAGCACAAGCGTCCACCGAAAAAGCCTCATAAAACAAGCTCTTTCGTGAGATTCTATTATAAAACATTCGTCATCTTGAGTAATAGACCTGATATTACACTCTATATTTAAATTCTTTTTGAGCAAGTTCTTCGTTTGCTTTTACAATTTTTCGCTTTAGACTTTCCTTGTATTCAACTGTTTTATCAAATATTTCTTTGTTGTTCACTCCTAGTATTTGAGCAGCTAAAATTGCGGCATTTAACGCTCCATTTATTCCTACTGTAGCAACAGGGATTCCAGGAGGCATTTGCACAATAGAAAGTAAGGCGTCTTGCCCTTCTAAAGAAGCCTTTATAGGAACTCCTATTACAGGAATAGGAGTCATAGCTGCAATTACACCAGGTAAATGAGCCGCCATTCCCGCAGCTGCAATTACAACCCTAATTCCTCTATCGTAAGCTTGTGTCGCAAACTCTTCTACTTTTTCGGGGGTTCTATGCGCAGATAAAGCATTGATTTCAAAAGGTATTTTTTGATTATTTAAAAACGTAGCAGCTTTTTCCATCACAGGATAATCACTCGTACTTCCCATTATAATACTAACTAAAGGTTTCATATGTTTTTTTTATAAATATAACACAAATCTAATCTAAAAATAAAAACCATGACCAAGAACAGTTACTTTTTTATAAAAATAATAATACATTTGAAAAGTGTTATGAAAGAAAAGCTAGATAAAATATTTTTTACACCTGTAAGTCCTGTATCTCTTGGTATCTTTAGAATAGGCTTTGGATTGATTATGATTTATCAGTTACTTCATATCCAACCTTATTTTTTTGAAACTCTAATTTATTCTAAGTATTTTATTAAATATGATTTTTTTGAATGGGTCACTTTAGCCTCTTCGGAACATTTACACATCATCTTTAATATCGCAATTGTAGCAACTATTTTTTTTACAATTGGGCTATTTTATCGCTTGTCTAGTTTTATTGTTTTTATAATTTGGTGTTATTTATTTTTTACAGATTTAGGACACAACAACAATCATTATTACTTAATTGGAATGTTTCTATTTTTTTTACCTTTCATACAAGCGAATCAATGGGGGAGTATTTTAAACTTTCATAAAGCCCCTAAATTAATCCCTAGATGGAATTATTTGATTTACCAATTGTTAATTTTTATTCTTTATTTCTACGGAGCAATAGCCAAAATGAATACAGATTGGCTATCTGGATATCCTCTAAAATATTGGTTATATGGAAGAACATCTTTCGGAGAAGCTATTCAAACATTTTTAGAGAATAATTATACCGTCTTATTTTTTTCTTATTATGGTTTACTGTTCGATTTATTGGTGGGATTTGCTTTATTTCATAAAAAATACAAATTCTATGCATTATTTTTTTTATTACCTTTTCACATTATAAATCACTTTTTGTGGCCTATTGGTGTTTTTCCTGTGTTTTCCATTTTTGCAACTGTTTTGTTTTTTAATCAGGAAATAACAAAATTAATTGGCTTTAAAAATAGTATTTCAGCGTTTTATATTCAAAAAAACAAAGCAATTATTCGATGGGGGCTCGTTTTATTTTTAGCTTTTCAATTCTTATTTCCTTTGAGACAGTTTCTGTATTCAGGCAAAACAAATTGGCATGGATATGGCGAGTTTTTTGCTTGGCGCATGATGCTTACAGATAAGCAAGGCGCTGTTCGTATAAGGCTTTATAATCAAGATAACAAATATCTAGGAGAGGTTTCAATATCAGATTACATTAATGAACGACAACTTTTTAAACTTGTTTATATTCCAAAAACTTTTGTGCCTTTTTGCAATTATATAGAACAAAAAATTTTAAGCGACCCTAGAAATCAAAACATTACAGATGTTAAGATTTACGTAGATGCTTTTAAAACCATAAACAACAGACCTTTTCAGCGGATTATTGACAATAAAATTGATTTAACAAGTGTTAAATATTCTGTTTTTCGAAAAGCGGATTTCATTTTACCTTTTAAGAATACAAAAATAAAAGAAGGTTATAACACAATTACTTTTGATGAAATGTTGCGGTTTATGAAATAATTTGATAAGTTTGTTTACTTAAAGCAACTTAACAGCTGTTAACAACGTCAATACATTGTTAATTACTAAATATTATTTTTATGAGAAATTTCATTCTTTTTATATTTTTTGTTTTTATTCTTTTTTCGAAGGGACTATCTCAAGGATGCAATATAATTTACGTTTCCACCTTAGGGACACCTACTGATTTAGGCACAATTACAAATCCAACAGATTTACTAACGGGAATGACTATTGCGAATGCAGGAGATATAATTCGTTTAGATTCGGGTATCTATGTATTTTCTACCCCCATTAACTTAGTACCTGACATTACTTTAGAAGGAGGCTTTATCGCTCAAGAAGGCTGGAGAAAACATAGTAAGGCAGGATTAACTAAAATTTATAGGAATGCTAATAATAGAGAAGGTACAGCTCCCAATGATAGAATCGTTGCTTTTTATGGAAACACCATTTCAAACTTTAAATTTCAAGATATAACTATAAAAACAGCAAATGCAACAACTTATGGAACTTCCGTTTATGGTGTTCATTTGACAAATT
>CAMZKF010000332.1 GCA_947311095.1 uncultured Flavobacteriales bacterium | reverse complement strand
AATATAAAATTAATAAAAAAGGAAGTTAATGAGTTAACTTCCTTTTTTTATGCTTCTTAAATTGGTACGGACTTAACTTTTATTAATAATCACCTAATAAAAAAATAAATTCATTCTCAAATCGAAAAGCTATTTAGTTTGAGTATATTAGATATTCTTGTAGCTTTACATCGTAAAAAAATCAACTTATTTTTGTGAAATCATTACTCTATTTAAATAAATATTTATTAAAATATAAGTGGCGGCTTATATTAGGAACAGTTTTTATCATCTGTTCCAACCTTTTTGGCGTTTTTATGCCCAGCGTTGTCAATACAGCAACGGATAATATAATGGAGTACGCAACCTTACCATCTGCTCATAAGAGTGAAAAATCAATTGTAACAATAGCCTTATATTTAGCTGGAATTTACATTTTTCTATCTTTTATGAAAGGGGTGTTTTTGTTTTTTACAAGGCAAACAATTATCGTTATGTCTCGGTTAATTGAATACGATTTGAAAAATGAAATATATGAGAAATATCAAGCCCTCGATATGTCATTTTACAAATCAAACAAAACGGGAGATATTATGAATCGAATAAGCGAAGACGTAAGTAAAGTTAGAATGTATTTAGGTCCTGCGATTATGTATTCAATTAATTTAGTTGTATTGTTTGTTCTGGTTATTGGTTTTATGCTTAAAATTAATCCAACCTTAACTTTTTACGCATTAATGCCATTACCTATCATGTCTTTTTTGGTTTATAAAGTCAGTCGAATCATTAATGAAAAAAGTGAAAATGTTCAAAAATCACAATCCAAATTATCTTCTTTTGTCCAAGAGAAAATATCAGGAATTAGAGTCTTAAAAGCTTACAATAGAAATCAACATTTTATAAATGAATTTAAAGAAGAAACCTATAACTATCAGTTGGCTAACCTAAGTTTAGCAAGAACCAATGCATTATTTATGCCTGTTATAATTTTCTTAATCGGGTTAAGTACAGCAATTACAATTTATATAGGAGGCGAAAAAGCAATAGACGGAAACGTTGACGTTGGAGATATTCTTCAATTTGTAATCTATGTCAATATGCTCACGTGGCCATTTGCTTCAGTAGGTTGGGTTACTTCTATGGTGCAACGAGCAGCCGCATCACAGGCTCGATTGAACGAGTTTTTAGAAACCGAAAACAAAATAAAGAACGAAAGTAATCCGATAAAAAAAATAGAAGGAGATATAGAATTTAAAAACGTATCATTTAAATATCCAGGAAGTAATATATTGGCATTAGATAACGTCAGTTTTAAAATAAAAGAAGGAACAGTAGTAGGTATAACAGGTAGAACAGGATGTGGAAAATCTACAATAGCTAATCTAATGTGTCGCTTGTACGATGTTTCAGATGGAGTTATTTTATTAAACAATAAAGACCTGAAACTTTATGATGTTTTTGCTTTGAGAACAGCTTTTGGTTACGTCCCTCAAGAAGTGTTTTTGTTTTCAGATACCATATTTAATAATATATCTTTTGGCTTGAAGGCAAATGAAGTAGTAGAATACAAAATTGTAAAGGCAGCAAAAGATGCATGTGTTTATGATAATATAATGGGATTTGAAAATGAGTTTGAAACTAAAATAGGAGAGAAGGGAGTTACATTATCAGGAGGGCAAAAACAGCGATTGTCAATAGCTAGAGCAATTATAAAAAAACCAGATTATATGATTTTTGATGATTGTCTATCAGCAGTTGACACAACCACCGAAGAACAAATACTTAAAAATTTAGAACGAATAATGGTTCGTAAAACAGCTATTATTATAGGTCATCGAATTTCGACGTTGAAAAATGCAACTAAAATTTTGTTATTCGATAATGGTAAATTAATAGAACAAGGAAGTCATCAAGAATTGTTAACAAATAAAAAAGATTATTTCGATCTCTATGAAAGACAATTTTTAGCTAAATAACATCAACTCTATTGATTTTATAAGATAAAACGATTCTTATTATAGCTTTATTTTATGAAATAAAACACAAAAAGAATAAGTTTTTAATATTTTATATGATATTTATAAACAGTATGCCCCTAATCTTAATAATTTAATTATATTTGAAATAGCGTAATTTAAAACGTTATAAATTATACTTATTTTTACAAAAAAAAATGAAAAAGAAATATTTTAATTTTACTGCATTATTAATGCTAGGAGGAGTACTTTTTACAACCAGTTGTAGTGAAGAAACTAAACCAAAAGAAGAACAAGTTGAAAATCATATTGTAGAAGATATTGTAGAAATTGACGAAATTGATGGAGTAGATGTAGATGAACTTGAAATTAGTTCAAACATCAATTATAAAGTTCCAACACCTAATGAATTATTTTCTTTAATAAAAGAAACAGGTGTTAAATTTGACGAATCAATATTAAACAATGTTGATAATTTATCAAAATACAATAACTCTAAAAGCCAAGCTTTAAACTTTGGTGTGTATTCAGCCGATTTAGCTTTTATTTCGAGTTATGAAATAGGAACAGAAGCGTTAAAATATTTTAAAACAATTCGTCAATTAACGAAATCATTAGATGTTTCAAATGCATTTGATGGTACGGTATTTAAAAGAATAGAAGAAAACGTATCAAAAGATAATAAAGATTCATTATTAGTATTATCTAACGAAACATACTATAAAGCATTTACCTACTTAGAAGAAAATGGAAGAGAAAAAGCCTTGTCTTATATCGTTATAGGAGGATGGATTGAAAGCCTATACGTACTTACTCAAGTCGATGAATTTAAAGAAGGAAGTTTATTATCTGAAAAGATAGGAGATCAAAAGTTAACATTAGAAAATATAATGGGAATGGTGATGGAATTTCAAGACGACGATGAGCTAATGGACGTAGTAAGTGAATTGGCAGATTTAGATATGGTATTCTCAAATTTAGAACAAGTTGACGTTGGAGCAATAGAAACAACAAAACAAGATGATGGTAAATTTGTGTTTTCAGGAGGTGAAAAAACACTAGTAAAACAAGAAGACTTTGGTAAGATAAAGGTTCAAGTAGAAGCCATAAGAACAGAAATAGTTGACGGTAATTTATAAAATAAGATTTAAAATGAATATAATATTAAGAAATATAGTAGTTGGTTTGGTTTTTAGTATATCTTCTATTGCTACAGCTCAAACATGTCGAGGCATACAAAGATTTTGCAACCCTTCACCAAAGAAATCAGGATTTGTCTATAATGGTCAATCAGTATTTGGATCTTTTGCACAAGGCGATACAGCAGAAGTATCAATAGTAGTTTATAAAAACATGGACTATCGAATTGTACTATGTGCAGGAGATGAAGAATTAGATGGTCAATTACAATTTAAAATTGTAGAAGAATTATCAAAACCATATTGGGAAGAAACCAAAACACTTGTAACGGTCGAAGAATTTGACGAAGAAGCTAATACAACAGTAAAAAAACAAGTAGAAAAGGTAACAAAGAAAAGAAAATATGGAAAAATAGAATCGGTAAGATACGACAATTCTAAATATGAAAACAATCCAGAGTTTGTATTTTCATCAGACAAAACAAGAAAACTAACTATAAAAGTTTATATACCAGAATTGGGAGAAGACGAATCAAATGGATTATCAGAAGACGCTATGAGTTGTGTAGGCTTACTAATAGAGCACCAACAATCAGAAAAAACAGGATTTAGAAGATAATAAAAAAAATAGAGGTTTATCGAGAATACGAAACTTGGCATTTTATTAATTGTAAATAAGTTGAATATTAGACGATAACATATTTTTAGACGAACCTATTTATAAAAAGCCCTATTCAAAACATTGAATAGGGCTTTTAAATTGATGTAATTTACTTCTAGAGAAAAAGATAACCTCAATTGATTAATAAAAAACAACAATGAATATTTACGAAAAATTAAAACAAGAAAAACATAAAATAGTAATCACCTCTCACCGCTCTCCAGATGGTGATGCAATAGGATCTTCTTTAGCTTTTTATCACTATTTAATCAAAAAAGGACACGACGTATCAGTTATCGTTCCCGATGCTTTTCCCAACTTTATATCTTGGCTATCAGGAGCAGACAAAATACTGACTTACGAAAAAGACGAAGAAAAAGTAAGCGAATTAATCAATGAATCAACCTTAATTTTTTGTTTAGATTATAATGATTTAAGTAGGATAGGAAATATGGCAGATGTTGTAGCAAAATCAAAAGCTTACAAAGCAATGATAGACCACCATTTATACCCAAGTGATTTTTGCGATTGGAAACTATCCGACACAAACTCATGTTCTACTGCTCAATTAATATATACTTTTATAGAAAATGAAAACGATTTAGATTTAATCGACTCAAATATAGCAGAAGGCATCTATTGCGGTATCGTTACCGATAGTGGCTCTTTTCGTTTTCCATCGGTTCAAGCCAAAACACATTTAATTGCCGCCGATTTAATCAATAGAGGGCTAAATCACGCAAGCGTACATGAGCGTTTGTTTGATGTAAATACCCTGACAAGGCTTCATTTATTAGGCTTTTCGCTTAATGAAAAACTTAGAGTTATGAACGGTGTGCCAGTAGCTGTGATAGACCTATCAAAAGAAGAGTCAGAACGATTTAACGTGAAAAAAGGAGACACAGAAGGACTCGTTAATTATGCCTTATCCGTAGAAGGAGTAAAAATGGCAGTTTTTATAAGAGAAGATACCGATAGAGTAAAAATGTCTTTTCGCTCTAAAGGAGATATTGCAGTCAATGAATTTTCAGGAAAATATTTTAGTGGAGGCGGACACAAAAACGCAGCAGGCGGAATGAAAGAAGATACATTGGAAAATACAATAGCCTTTTTTGAAGAAAAAGTAAAATTATTTTTTGAAGAAATGAAAGAATAAAAGACGTGTTTTTGGGCGTTTAAACAAGCTGTCCGTTTGTAGTT
>CAMZKF010000331.1 GCA_947311095.1 uncultured Flavobacteriales bacterium | reverse complement strand
TTCTACACAAAGCAAAAAAAATAAAAGCATTATAAAGAAACTAAGGGACTTTGGTAAAATCGCAGCCTAAATTTGTAACGAACTATTGACATAGGAAATTAAATAATAAATAAACAAATAATTATTTTTTGACGTATTTACGCTAAAACACAAGGTGAAAAAAGAGCGTTATTTCACCTTGTGTTAGCGTAAATAGAAGAAATAGGTAGATTTATTTAATCTTCAATTGCAACGACACCTGTTACTTCAGGAGCTACACTTTTTAGAGCTTCTTCCAAACCTGCTTTTAAGGTCATGGGGCTCATAGAACAGCTTTTGCAAGCTCCGATTAAACGAACTTTGACAATGTTTTTATTTGTTATTTCAACCAATTCCATGTCTCCTCCATCACTCATTAAATAAGGTCTGAGGTTTTCTATTGCGATATTGACTTTTTGTGTTAAATTTTCCATATTTATGTAGAACAAGCTGCTTTATCATTTTGTACCTCAACAATTTTTGTTGGATTAATGTTTTTATTTCTCCATTCTACTTGTTGAACTACGTTTTTTGCCATTTCTTTTAAAGCTATCGAAACAGGAGTGTTATCTTGAAGTACGGCAGGTCTTCCAACGTCTCCGCTTTCTCTAATGCTTTGAACTAGGGGGATTTGACCTAATAGAGGAACTTCTAGTTGAGCTGCTAAATCTTTAGCTCCTTCTTTTCCAAAAATAAAATATTTATTGTTCGGTAATTCTTCAGGAGTAAACCACGACATATTTTCTATTATACCTAAAACAGGAACATTTATATTATCGAGTTTAAACATATTAACACCTTTTCTAGCGTCTGCAAGTGCTATGTTTTGGGGTGTACTAACAATTACAGCTCCCGTTAAAGGCAATGCTTGTACTAATGTTAAATGTATGTCTCCTGTTCCTGGAGGTAAATCGATTAATAAATAATCTAATTCTCCCCAATCGGCATCAAAAATCATTTGTTGTAACGATTTTGTGGCCATAGGACCTCTCCATATAACAGCTTGGTTTATGTCAGCAAAAAAACCAATAGATAGTAATTTAACGCCATAACTTTCAATGGGTACTATTTTTTGTTTACCATCAACTTCTCTGCCCATAGGCTTTTCTTGTTGAACATCAAACATCAAAGGAATCGAAGGACCATAAATGTCAGCGTCAACCAAACCTACTTTGTATCCTTCTTTTACCAAGGCAACAGCTAAATTAGCGGTCATTGTAGATTTTCCTACTCCTCCTTTTCCAGAAGCAACTGCTACAAAGTTTTTAATGTTAGGTAATTTGTTGTTGGTTGGATTTTGAACATTTTCAGGCTTTTTCATGACTTCAATTTCACAATTAACCTCAATGTCTCCTCCTACGGTTCTATTTATTGCAAATTCACAAGCTTCTATCATACGTTTTCTTGCATGAAGCGCAGCGTTATTCGTTAGTACTTTAAACGAAACTTTCCTACCTTCTATTCTCAATCCTGTAACAGAACCCAAACTAACAATATCTTGTTTTTTATCAGGGTCGGCTACTTTAGATAGAGCAATTAGAATATCTTTTTTTAAAATTTCCATATATTATCTTATTTCTAATGATATTTAAATTCATTCTTACAAATTACTTTTTTATTAGTTTACTTGCTTAAATTATAAATAGAAGCATTGATAATTCTGTATTTAGAATAAATATAAATACAAAAGTAATTTAATTAGCTCACTTAGACAAATTCAGTTCATCAATTGTGAAATATGTTTTTATTATTAGTAGGTAATATTAATTAAATTTTGAAATGACTTGAAAGAAATAGAGTTATTTTTTTTGCAACGACAGTAAAAAAAGAATAAACCAAGCCAAGCTTTCTCATTTATACAAAAAAATAAAAGTAGCTAATATCAGCCCTGAATTTTAATTGCTGAAAATTATAACGCTTTATTTTTACAGTAAATTCAAATTAGAACAAGTATAACTTGCTGATTTGATTTAATTTTAAGATTTTTACAAGATGTTCGATCAGCAAACAATAAAAGATTTAGAATTTTCAAAAATAAGGAGCTTATTACACGAATATTGTATTGAAGAGACCGCTAAAAATAAAGTTTTAGAAATTCAACCTTATTTTGATCAAGAAGATGTCATTAAAGAATTAGCTACGCTATCAGATTTTAAAGCGATAAAAGAAGAAGAACACTCAAGTTTTCCTCGGTTAGAATTTAAAGAGTTAAAAGATGAATTAGTTGTATTAAGAATAAAGGGTTCGACTTTAGAAATAGAAAGTATTATAAAAATTTATGATGCAAGTTTATTAGTCAATGAAATGTTACTGTTTTTTAAGAAACGGGAAGAAGAATTTAATTTTTTAAGCGCCGAATTTGATAACGTTTTTATAACGAAGGATATTATAAGTCCTATCGAAAATGTATTTGATAAACGATTTAAAGTAAAAGACGAAGCCTCAAAAGAATTAGCAGAAATAAGGCAGCAAATAAAATCAACAAGAAAACAAGTAAATAGAAATTTTGATAGAGCATTAAAAAAATACCAAGCGAAAGGATATTTGGGCGATACAAACGAAAGTTTTTTGAATGGGAGAAGGGTTCTTTCTGTTGTTTCTAGTTACAAAAAGATGATAGGAGGGAAGCTGTATGGAGCTTCTAAAAGTGGTCATTTAACTTATGTCGAACCTCCCGAAAATGCTTTGCTAAACAGTCAGTTGGAACAGTTAGAAGAAGATGAAAGAGTAGAAGTTTTAAGAATTTTAAAAGAATTAACGGCAAAAATACGAGTTAATTTTGATTTAGTAAAACAGTACCAATACCTCCTTGTTCGGTTAGATTTTTTACAAGCAAAGACTAATTTTGGGATTAGAATAAACGGGACTCAGCCTAAACACGTAGCCGAAAGTTCCATTGATTTAATCGATGCCGTTCATCCGTTGCTTTATTTAACCAATTACAAGGAAAATAAAAAAACACGTTCTCAATCTATTCTGATGGATAAGTTTAGTAGAATGTTGGTAATATCAGGACCTAATGCAGGAGGAAAATCGATTACATTAAAAACGATAGGATTGCTTCAATTAATGTATCAAAGTGGATTGTTAATTCCTGCAAATAGTAACAGTACAATGGGGTGGTTTCAATCTATTTTGACCGATATAGGAGACAATCAGTCAATTGAAAATGAATTGAGTACTTATAGCTATCGTTTAAAAAGAATGAATTACTTTTTAAAAGTAGCAAACAAGCGAACTCTATTATTGCTCGATGAGTTTGGTACTGGTTCCGACCCCGATTTGGGAGGTGCTTTGGCTGAAGTTTTTTTTGAAACATTATACAATAAAAAAAGTTTTGCTGTTATTACAACTCATTATGCTAACATTAAATTAAAAGCTTCAATTTTGAGAAATGCAGTAAATGCAAGTATGTTGTTCGATACAGAATCTTTACGTCCAATGTTTAAGCTTTCCGTCGGACAACCAGGCTCTTCTTTTACTTTTGAAGTTGCTAAAATTAATGGTATTTCAGATGAATTGATTAACGATGCAAAATCGAGGTTAGATTTGAATAGAGTTAAAATGGATGAGCTTTTGACCGAACTGCAACAAGAAAAGTCAGAATTACAACAAGCTAAAATGACGTTTAAAATTGTAGAAGAAAAAGCTTTGGAAGCAGAAAAGTATTATCATTCTAAAAATGAAAAATTAATAGAAAGATTAAAAAAGAACCAAGAAATAAGCGATAAAAACAACAAATTAATAACAACGGGAACTAAGTTGCAGCAGTTTATTAAAAAATATAATACTAAAAATAAAAAAGCGAACAAAAAATTATTAGAAGAGTTAACAAAATACTTGGCAGTAGAAAAAAATAAAAGTGAAGAAACCGAAAAATTAATAAGGTTAAAAGCCAATGAGAAGATTCCTAAAAAGAAGTCTAAAAAACAAAAAAAAGTAAAAAAACAAAGACCAATCATAGTCGGTTCTCAAGTTAGATTGAAGAAAGGCGGTAGCCAAATAGGAGAAGTATTAGAAGTTGACAGGGAAAATGTAGTCGTACTTTTTGGATTGTTTAAAACCAAAGTAAAAAAAGAAAATTTAATCTGTTTGAAAATTTAAATGAATCATATTCTAGAATTTATATTAATTGTATTCTATTTGTTGTTGTTTCTATACGCTATAAAAAAACATTCTTTTTTTATAAAAAGTGGAATAAAACCAACTTGGCTGTCAGCTTTATTTTTGTTGAAGATAGGAGTAGGACTTGTTTTATATTTTATCTACACAAGATTTTATACCGTTAGGGCAGAAGCTGATATGTTTAAATATTTTGACGACAGCAAGGTTGTTTACGATGCTTTATGGCTTAATCCCAAAGATTATTTTCGTTTAGTATTTACAACGCCTCCCAACACCGAATATTTTAATAGTCATTATTACAATGTGATGAATTTTTGGGCAAATAAGCACCATTCTTTTCTTTATGGAGATTCTCAATTAATGATAAAAATTAATGCCTTTTTTAGGCTTTTTTCTTTTGGTAGTTTTCATGTGCATGCGCTCTTTTTTACCTTTCTTAGCTTTGTGGGGTTGGTTGGAATTTATAGGGTTTCAAAACAACTATTTACGAGTCATTTCAATTATTTGATT
This sequence comes from uncultured Flavobacteriales bacterium, assembly GCA_947311095.1. Taxonomy (GTDB): domain Bacteria; phylum Bacteroidota; class Bacteroidia; order Flavobacteriales_D; family Parvicellaceae; genus S010-51. Next base: position 896 of record CAMZKF010000331.1, on the reverse strand, counting down.
TTAGTAGTTTTTTGTTTGCCTTCTGTTTTGTTTTGGAGTTCTAGTGTGTTGAAAGAGAGTTTGTTATTGTTTTTTATAGGGCTTTTAGTACTTGTTCTTCAGAAGGTTAGAGATATAAAATTACAAGATATAATAATAGCATTGATAGCTTTATTTTTCCTGTTGTTACTAAAGTTTTATGTTGTGTTGGCTTTGATTCCTCCTTTGATTAGTTACGTGTTGGTTAGTAAATATAAAAAACTAAATGTGTTTAAAGCTTATGTGCTAACACTGTCTATTTTTGTATTGTTTGTTTTTAGTAGTAATTTTTTATTTAAACCAAATTTGGTTGATATTTTAGTAATGAAACAAACTGATTTCATAAACATTAGTACTCAGGCTGGTAGTTATTATGAAATAGGAAGGCTTGAACCTACTTTTTTTAGTGTTGTAAAAAATGTACCTTTAGGTATTTTGAATAGTTTTATTCGCCCTCTACCTTCTTCTTCTATCTCAATAATGGCTATACCTGCTATTGTTGAAAATGTTTTTGTTTTAGTAGCGTTATTTTTATCTTTTTTTTCAATAATAAATCCTTTGTCTTGGAAGGATAGAAAGAAAAATAATTGGTTACTATTTCAAATTAGTTTCGTATTAATTTTATTCGCAATTATAGGAGTTACTACTCCAGTTGCAGGAGCTTTGGTGAGGTACAAAGTTGCAGCACTTCCTTTTTTAGGAGTTACGTTATATTATTTTTTTTACAAAAGATACCTACAATAATAAAAACAAAATTAGGTATGTTTTTCAAAAAAAAGAGAATGACGTACAGAAACTAAGTAACTAAATTTTGATAATTATTAAAGCAATAGTTTAAAAACAAAAAAAGATCGATTAAGTTATTTAAGAGCATTAGC
>CAMZKF010000330.1 GCA_947311095.1 uncultured Flavobacteriales bacterium | reverse complement strand
TTAATGGCACGCTCGTGTAATTCTCTTTCTAATAAAAATTTTGGATCATTATATTTTTTACCCAAATCTGATAGGTTCCATGTTGTTGGTAGTTTTTGTTTCATAGCTCAAGTATAACGATTTTTAAGAAAAAGAAAAAACAGATTATTTCTGTTTATTAATAAGAATTCCACATAATCTCGAATAGCTGTTTATGCATATTTGAAATATAAGGATTTTTAATTACAGTAATCTTAATCGGTTCTGCAAGTTGATGTAGAATAACACTATCCTGAGTAATAATTAGATTAATATCGAGCTGTATATTTTTTGGTAATATCCTAATCTCCTCATTTAATTGTTTTTGTATTTTTTGATGTTTGCGCGCTGACGGAGAATCTTGTAACAGTAGCTTTATGTTAATACTAAATTTTGCACGTTTTTTAGTAAAGTTTAAAAAGAATTCTGTATCAAGGTTTAACCATTTTTCCTGATTACTAATCACATAATAATCCTGATTCCATTGTATATTTTTCAAAATATCATTATACACATCCCGTGCAGCATCCATTCCGTGGTATTCACGGATGAAGCTTTGTACACCATCAATCTTGTAGAGATTTTCAAGTTCAGGCATTATTTTTTCTAATACCTGTTTTTGACGAGAAATAATATTCTCAATTTTTTCAGGGTGTGCAGCACGATAATATGTTTTCCACCCACTTTTTTCTGTGAACATTAAACCTTTTTTTATCAATTTATCTACAATATCATATACCGTGGTTCGCTTGATTTCTGCATTTTGTGATATTTTTAAAATACTGGTTTTTCCTAGTGATAATGCTGCCAAATAAATAGTTGCTTCTTTTTCCTCTAAACCAAGGCTTTTTAATTTGTTTTTTAGATTTTCCATAATATGTCGATAATAACGACAACACAAATATCATTACTATATATACAATATTACCGTATATTTGAAATATTGTCGACATTTTTGACGGTATGTTGGTATGGGTTTAAAATAGAGGTAAATATTCACTAATTAAATAAAAACATTATGAAAAAATTTATTAAAAGTATCACTCTATTAAATGTATTAGCATTTTTAACAAGTTTTGCAATGCTAGGTATGATTGTTTCTACGATCATATTCTCAGCAAAAAACGTATATAACCCTTCATATCCAATAATATATTTTATGGTTAGTGTATGGGTATTTGGATTTTTACTTATAATATGTTCAATATTACAAAAAAAAAATAAAAAACAAAAGCAGAATTTAATTCTGCTTTTTTATCCGCCATTTTTTAATCCACAGTAGTGACTGTGCCGACAATAGATATCCTAGTATTGGAATAATCGCGTTAATACACAGACGCGAAATATCTAAAACATACATCACCAATATGGCGAATAGATAGATAATACAAATAATACTGATGATTCGTGTTGCGCTAGTTTCCCATAACTTTTCCTTGGTTACATATTCGTTGTGTTTTTGAATTGCTAAAATATCATTTTCTATTTTTTGTATTTATTCATTCATGTGTTTATTATAGCAAGAAATAATCCTTTTTGTCTTTCTGAATTTATTTCAGAAAGAGGGCGAAATTTGTTCACCATTATAAAAAAACAACAAAATAAGAACTAAGAACTATTCTTGTTCTTATTCTAATCAGATATTCGTTTTATCATTCCACCATTAGGTAATAGCAAATAATTATCTGGATTTTCTAAGATATCTTTTTCCAATTTCTCCCAAGAAATCCATTTAACTGACTCAACTTCTTCTGCTTGTAAAACGAATTTTGTATTTGAATTAATTTTTGTATAAAACGTTCCGACAAAATATTTATGTGAAGTTTCCTCAAAAAATGCTCCTAGAAATTCTACATGAGAATTATAGAGAGAGATTCCAATCTCCTCCTCGACCTCTTTCAAAACATTTGATTCGTAGCTTTCTCCTTCTTCCAAAGTTCCCGCTGCAGCGGGACCCCATTTCCCTGGATCATTATTTTTATCAAAAGAGCGTTGAGCAATCAGAACTTCATTTTTTTCATTTTCAATCCAAATTCCCGCTATACGAATAATATCATGTTGATTTCTATCATCACGTTCTTTATATCCAATAACATTATCTTTTTCATCTACTATAATTACCTTTGGTTTCATGTTTCTATTATATAGGAAATTCCGGATGAGAATGGTTTTCTGTTTACAAGAAAACCTATCTCGTCCATAAGTCCGGAATAACAAATACGTTGCAAAATAAAAACCAAATTACTTTGATTATTAATTATTCAGAAATAGCATCTTTCACAAACCCGTAAATACGTGTATGTATCTCATCAATACTTAACATTTCTTCATTTGCCGTACATTCAATTTTTTGCCAATTGTTATTTTCTGCAATCATTTTCAAACCTGATTGTTTTGCATTTTCTAAATGTTCTGGATCATTCTCGTGTTGGTCACCGCGCCCTTTTAAATATTTTTTAGATTCTTTGTTTCCTTTTGTAACCAATAACTGCTGTGTGATTTCCAATGGAACATTCAAATATAAAATAATATCAGGTCGCGAAATACCAAATACATCATGCTCCATTTTATCTAACCATTGTATAAATTCATGTCGTTCTGTTTCATCAGAAATTTTTCCACCTTGGTGGATTTGATTTGATGAAACATATCTATCTAAAACAACGGTTTTCCCAGCATTTAACCATTCATTAATTTTATGACTTGATTCAAACCTATCTGCAGCATAAATAACTGATGCTATCTTCGGGTCAAGCCCTACCCAATTACCTAATTCACCTGAAAGACCCTTTCCTATTAATTTACCAAAAAAATTATTATCATATTGCGGAAAATCTAGAGATTCAATTTTTATCCCTTCGTCTAATAATCGCTTTTTTAATTTTGCGACCTGAGTAGCCTTACCGCTGCCATCAGTTCCATCTATCACTATTAATTTACCTTTTTTCATATCTGAATTATATCATGAATATGATATAATATATTTATATGAAAAATTATATTAAAAAAGCTATACGAACAGAATCAACAGAAACATTTTTTTCTGGAAAAGAACGATTATTACATGCGGGAATTGGTCTTGCTACGGAAACAGGCGAATTCTTAGATGCTTTGAAAAAATCAGTTTTTTATGGTAAAGAATTAGATAAAGTAAACTTAAAAGAAGAACTTGGTGACATGTTATGGTACATGGCGATTGCCATGGACGAGTTAGATACTGATTTTGAAACTGAAATGAACAGAAATATTGAGAAACTGACTGCACGATATCCTGAAAAATTTACCAAAGAAAAAGCAGAAATTCGAGATCTTGAAAAAGAACGAGAAATTTTAGAGAAATAATATTTATGAAACTAAAGAGTGAATTATTCCTAGAAGGTTGTGAAAAAACGATAACTAAATTAAAAAAGGCTGAACAAGATAAAAATAATGAAGAGGTGGAATATGAGTGGTTTAATGGCATTATTAGGATTCGAGCAATTGGTCATATTTTAGAAAATGTTGATAAAGAATTAATCCCAGATTTATCTGAAAAAATTAATACTCAGTTTT
>CAMZKF010000329.1 GCA_947311095.1 uncultured Flavobacteriales bacterium | reverse complement strand
TTATGAAGATAAATAGTGAAAAAAGAAACGGTTTATTTAGCTTATTTTGATGTTCTTTTGGTATTATATAAAAAAATATCCTTAGCTATGTTTAATCATTTATTATTGAAAATAATGCTATTTAACTATAGCTTAAGTCTAAATTATTGTAAAATAATTCTATGATATAATGATGTACATGGTAATTAATTTAATTATTTTACTTTTTATTATTTACCTAGGCAACCTTTTTATATAAAATGGAGTTTATGCTTTGAAAAATTAAGTTTTATTAAATAAAAAAAACATTAAACTATGAAAAAAATTACTTTTTTGGCTTCTTTTATAAGCCTGTCATTTGTTGGAGTAACAAATGCACAAACCGACGTACAAGCGCTTACGCAAATAGAGTTTTTTGATACTTTAGGTACTACTACTCAAATAAAAACCTTTGAATATAATAATGATGGTAATCAAACAAGGAAAGAGTTAATGAACTTTATTCCTAATACTTATGGAACTAAAGATACGCTAACCTACAATGGTAGTGGATTACTATCTAGTAAGATGTCTTTTAATTATAATACAACCACTACTGAATGGGATTCTTCGTACATCGAAAATTACACCTATGATGCTAACGATAATGTGTTGGAATATGCAACTCAATATTACAATAGTGGAGCTTGGGTAAGTTCTATAAAAGAGACTTACACTTATAATCAAGATAATCAAAAAGAGTTAAAAATTAGAAATTATTATAATATAGGAACTGCTACATGGGATAGTTTGTTAAAAGTTCATTATATTTATGATGCAAATTCTAGTTTAATAACACAAGAGGTTACAGACCAGTGGGATAATGCCAATAGTCTTTTCTATGTTGGTTTCAAAAAAAATTATTACTACGATAATAGTTTTTCTGTTTTAGATTCTACCAAGTCCGAATATTATGATTTAGCGAATAGTGTTTGGGTTAATTCTCAAAGAAATTCATTTTCTTATGATGCAAATGATAGAAAGACAAATAGTGAAACTTATTATTGGAGTTCAGGTAATTCTGCTTGGGCTGGTTCAGGTAAGACTACCTATGACTATAATTCCGATGGGAATTTATATTTAAAACAAAACTTTCAATACAGTAGTGTAAATCAAGCTTTTAATTCATATCCTTCAGATAGTATTGTTGGTGTTTTTGACAATAATTATGCTAGAGAGGAGTTGCTAATTCCAAATGAGATTTTAATTAATGATGCTAATTCTTTTGTACATAAATTAGACACAGCACATCGTTATGGTTATAATAGTACTATTTTAGCTTTGGAGAGAAAGCAAGATATTGTCTATACTTATACTGCAAAAACAATAGCGGGAAGTGTTCCTACTGGAGTAGAAGATGCTAAAGAAATAGTTTCTGTAAAATTGTATCCTAATCCAGCTAGCGATATTTTAAATATTAAATGGAGTAATAATAATCCAGAATTTACAATTAATATTTATAATGAAGTAGGTCAAAAAGTAATAAGTGTTAAAAATCAAAATTTGATTAATATTTCGAATTTTAAGACAGGTTTTTATAGTTATAACATTGTTTCTAAAGAAGCTTCATTGTCGGGAGTTATAATAAAAAAATAGGTATATTTATTAATAGGGTTCACTAAAAACTAATAGCCTTTTAGTGAACCCTAAATTATCTAGCTTATGAGTGCTGTATAATTTAAAGCATAAATTTAAAAGAAACGTAAAGTGTATGTTTGTAAAACTTACTGAATATTAGAGTGTTATTTTGAGAGCTAAAACCTCTTTAGAAGCTTTTTGTTCTGCCTTTCTTTTTGATTTTGCGGTAGCTTTTGATTTTATTTCACCGTTGATGTAAAGCCCCATTGTAAAGTAAAAATCACCTTCTATTTTTGCCTTATTCAATTCTTTGAAAGTTAATTTTTGTTGTTGTTTTTGACACGAAATCAAAAGTTGGCTTTTATAATCGGTGTCGGTTTCTTCTACTATTTTTAAATCAATATGATTTTTGAATATATTATTTAATAATATATCTTTTGCTTTTTCGTATCCTTTATCTAAGTAAATTGCTCCAATTAAAGATTCGAATGCGTTACCAATTAAATATTTGTGCTGGTTGTTTCTACCTTTTATGTATTTTATTTGTTGGTCTAAAGCTATTTTCTTTCCGAGTCTATTTAGACTTTCACGGCTAACAATCCTTGATCTTATTTGAGTTAAAAAACCTTCGTATTTAGTTGGATATTGTTCGTATAAATAATCTGCAACAACGGTACTAATAACAGAGTCTCCTAAAAATTCAAGCCTTTCATTGCTTAATTTTACACCTTTTTTATTGGTTTTTGCTACTGATTTATGCTGAAATGCTTGTGCATAAAACTCTATATTCTTAGTTTTTAAACCGAATTGAGATTTTAAATAATCAATTAAATCTTGATGTTTTTTATCTTTTGTTCTATGAAAAAATAAGAATTTAATCAATGTATTTTTTTAAGATTATAGATGTGTTGTGTCCTCCAAATCCAAATGTGTTACTTACGGCAACATTTACCTCTCTTTTTTGAGCTTTATTTAACGTTAAATTTAATTTGTAATCGATGTTTTCGTCTTCGGTTTCAAAATTAATAGTAGGGGGAACAATTCCATGAACAATGGACATTGTTGCGGCGATTGCTTCAATTGCTCCAGCAGCACCGAGTAGGTGTCCCGTCATTGACTTGGTCGAACTAATGTTTAAGTTGTAAGCATGTGTTCCAAAAACTTCTTTTATCGCTTTTGTTTCTGCTACATCTCCTAGTGGAGTTGATGTACCGTGTACATTAATATAATCCACATCTTCAATAGATATATTAGCGTCTTCAATAGCATGTTTCATTGCTTTTATAGCTCCTGTTCCTTCTGGATGTGGAGCTGTAATGTGATAGGCATCAGCTGTCATTCCTCCTCCAGCAACTTCAGCATATATTTTTGCTCCTCTTGCTTTTGCATGTTCTAATTCTTCTAAAATTAAACAACCTGAACCTTCTCCCAATACAAAACCATCTCTGTTTTTATCAAATGGTCTAGATGCTGTTTCAGGCGAATCATTTCTTGTAGATAAAGCCCTAAGTGCATTAAAGCCTCCAATTCCAGCTATGTTTACAGCAGCTTCTGAACCACCTGTAATCATAACGTCTGCTTTTCCTAATTGAATTTGCATCGTAGCATCAATTAGAGCGTTGGTAGAAGAAGCGCAAGCGGAAACAGTAACATAATTAGGTCCCATAAATCCATATTTGATAGAAATATGACCAGAAGCAATATCGACAATCATTTTTGGGATAAAGAAAGGGTTAAAGCGAGGTGTTCCGTCGCCTCTTTCGTAATTAAAACATTCGTTTTGTAAACTGTTTAATCCGCCAATTCCAGAACCCCAAATAACTCCAGCTCTATCCAAATCTATTTTCTCAGTATCTATACCAGAATCTTTCATTGCTTCAGCCGATGAAACTAAAGCATAAATAGAGAATAAATCTAATTTTCGAGCTTCTTTACGGTCTAAATAATCAGTTGCGTTAAAATTTTTAACTTCACAAGCAAATTTTGTCTTAAATTTTTCTGCATCAAAGTGTGTAATTGGAGCTGCTCCACTTACTCCTGAAACTAGATTGTTCCAGTATTCTGTTAAAGAATTTCCGATAGGAGTTATAGCTCCCATTCCTGTTATTACTACACGTTTTTTTGATGCCATAATTTAAAAATTAAATTGCTTTTTGAATTAGTAGTTCACTTTTGATTGTTGTAATCTCATACTCAAAATAAATAGTTTTTTATTTTGAATATTGTTTTTCAACGTGTTGATTTAAAGTTTAATAGGGGTGTTTAAAATAAAATTATTAACTTTAATTAATTTATTGAATATGCTGATGATGCATATAATTGTTACACTGTTGAAAGTAATAGAATAACTCAACCCAAATTAAATCTTTGAGTTGAGTTATAAAAAAATTATGCGTTATCTCCTATGTATTTGATTGCATCTCCTACTGTTTGTATTTTTTCAGCTTCTTCATCTGGAATAGCGATGTTAAATTCTTTTTCGAATTCCATAATTAATTCAACTGTATCTAGAGAATCTGCTCCTAAATCGTTTGTGAAGTTAGCTTCTTGAGTTACTTCTCCTTCATCTACTCCTAATTTATCTACTATAATTTCGATAACTTTTCCTTTAATATCTGACATGTTATTTGTTTTAATGATTATTACAGAGTGCAAATAAAACATATTTCCAGCATTAAGCAAAATAGTTTGGGCTAAAGTTACTCCTCAATGCTTAAAAAAAATATATTTAGGTCTTGAAATATGATTTTTTTTCTTTTTTTATTGAATTATGAGTTTTAAAATTTTAGAATAAAATTTGGTTATAATGTTTACGTTGTAAATTCCAGGTTTTAGTTTTGAGACATCAAATGTTTTGGAATTATTTTTCATACTATCTTTTATTTCGGTTTGACCAAATAAATTTGTAATGTAAATAGATGCAAATTTAAAGTTGATGTCGTTAATTACTATTGTATAGTTGTTTTTCGCAGGGTTGGGATATCCCTTAATTTTAAAGTTTTTATTACAATCTATTCTGATATTTTTTGAAATATCAACACTTCCGTTAAAATCGGTTTGTTTTAGATGGTATATACCTTCTTTTAAATTATCTATTTCTTTGGAGTATGAAAGGTGTTCGCTACTCGTTCCTGCTCCTTCTATTTTTGCTATTTTAGACCATTGATTATTTTTTTCATTTAGTCTTTCTATTGTAAAAAAGTCGTTATCTAGTTCTGAAGCTGTTGTCCAATTGAATATTATTTTATTATTGAAGCACGTACCATTAAAACTAACTAATTCTATAGGTAGTGGACATGAAGGGTCAACAAATAGAGCGTCGCTTAATATACATCCGTTTCCGTCATTCATAGTGATTGTATATTCTGTATTAGTGAGAGGAGTTGCTTGTGGATTTAATATTGTAGTATTTGAAAGTCCTGATGGGGGGGACCACGATATTGTACTTGCTCCATTTTTTGAAAATAGTATCCCTTCGTTTGTCGCAGACCAACTGGTGCTATTTCTTCCTGTCACAGTAAAAGCTATTGAACCGTCTGAATTTTCAATTCCCATAGTATGGTTTCCTCCATCAGTAGGCATCGTAGAGGTCTGAATTTCAATCTTATCTCCATTTTCATAAAGTAATGTTTGGACGGTTATATTGTTTCCGTTTGAATAATGGTCAACATTAAAAAAATCGACAATTAATATTCTATTTGGCGTAGTTCCAATTGTTTCATATCGAATTAAATTTTCAGAGGGTTGACCTCCATTTCCAGGGTCAATATCTTCCCATGCAAAGGCAATTAAGTTATTAGGAGTTGACGAATTTGGTATGTTTTGACCAGAGCAACAACCATTAGGCTGCCCACTACTAAAGGTTATAAACCCATTCGAAGAAATATAGAATTGAGTATAGTCTGTGCAAAAGAAATTGAAGTTAAACCCTATGGGGAGTGCCGTTGATAATGCATCGTCACTGAGAGATACTGTTGTCGCAGCTGCTGATAGTGTTTGCGTTGCAAATGGTATTGTCGATATATTGTAATTGTCACAGTTAGTAGGAAATGTTGAGATTGGATTTAAGGTTACGGTTCCTCCTCCTGTACAGATATCATATCCAGCATCTATTGTTGATACATTTACATCTATAGATGCTGTTTCAGATCCGCAAGTACTGTTGGATACAACGTAATAGGTTGTTGAAGAAGTAGGGGTTACGTTAATAGAAGATCCTGAACCGATTGATGTCCCTAAAGGTTCTTGCCAGTCATAAGTAATTGTTGAACAGGTGTTTGGAGCGAATCTTTTCCCTTCATTTGTAGCAGACCAACTGGCACTATTTCTCCCTGCAATTGTAAATGCTGTTGTTCCTCCTGAATTTTCAATTCCCATAGTATGATTTCCTCCATCGGTTGGCATAGTTGTGGTATGAATTTCTATAATATTTGAGTTTTCGTAGAGTAAAGCTTGCACAGTGACATTATTTCCACTAGGATAATGATCTATTTTATAAAAATCTACAATTAGTATTCGGTTTGGTGCAATTCCTATTGTTTCATATCTTATTAAGTTTTTGGCAGGTTGACCTCCGTTACCAGGATCTAAGTCTTCCCATGCTAAAGCAATTAAATTATTAGGGGTTGAAGTGTTTGGTAGAGTTTGACCAGAGCAACAACCGCTAGCTGTATTGCCAGCAAAAGTAATAAATCCGTTAGATGAAATTCTAAATTGTGAATAGGTAGTGCAAAAAAAGTTAAAATCAAAACCTATGGGAAGGTCTCCTGAGACAGCATCGTCACTTAATGATACAGTGGTAGCTGCTCCAGTTAAAGATTGTGGAGCAAATACAATGTTAGACATTGTATAGTTATTGCAGTCTGAAGGGGGGACGGCAATAGAAAGAGTTACAGAAGATCCATTGCATGAAGATTCTGGTGTAGCATTAATTTTTACCTGAGTATAATCAGTTTGGGTTAATAGCAACGCTATTAACAGTGTAAGTAGAGGGAGTCTCATGTTTTTTTTATTTTTATTATTAAGGAATTATTCTTTGACTATTTTTTTTGTAATTGTATTTTCTTTTATTTGTATTTTTAGGGTATATAATCCATTTGGTAATTCTTTAATATTTTCAAATGGAGAAGAGTTGTTTATTCCTTCATTAATTCGTATGTTGTTCTCAGTTATTAATTCTCCAAGCATATTGTAAATTGAAAATAATGCTTTTGAGTTTACAGAAGAATAAAATTGAATAGTTAAGTTTTCTTTAATCGGGTTAGGGTAAATAGTTAGTTGAGAAAGGTATTTGTTTTCTTCAATTCCTACAGGAGGCATTACTTGAATATCAGTTGTGTAAGTGTCACTTCCGCACGTTCCATTGCTAGCTGTTAATGTTACGGTGTAAGTTCCTGTTGTAGTATAACTACTCCAAGGGTTAAAGTCAGTAGAACTTAACCCATTTCCAAAATCCCAAGTGTAACTTGTACCATTGGAGGAATTATTTGTGAAATAGGCGGTGGCATTAGGTAAATAAATCGGGTTGTTTAAAGGAGTGAAAGATGCGGTTGGAGCTGGCGCTATAATAATATTCAATGTTTGAGAAATGTTTGCTGTTCCTCCTGAACCGACAGCTACTAAAGAGACATTGTACGTTCCTGTATTTGGAAATACTACACTCGGATTTTCTAAAGAACTACTTGCTGGAGTCCCTCCTCCAAATGACCATGAATAAGTCGTCGCATTAGTTGATGTGTTGGTAAAATGAATAGTGTCACCTGCACAAATTGAAGTCGAAGTATAGTTGAAATTTGCAGTTGGAGTAGTAGAACCTCCTTGTAAAGTCTGACCATCAGAAGTTATAAGAGTTGTTTCTAATAATGCATTGTTTTTCACTTTTACAGAAGTGTAATAAGTTGTTCCTGAAGTCAACGTTAAGCCAGTATGAGTTATTGAAGTGTTTGTACCGTTGCTCGTCCAGTTAACAATGTCCGTTGCTCCTGCAGAAGTTCCAATAGCATAATTATATTCTAACAATCCCGATTCTACATCGGAAGAGCTTGTCCAGTTGGCTTGTATTTGACTAGGAGTGTTAAAGGAGTTAATGTCGGAACTAGGACCGTCATTAATTGTAATAGAAGAAGGAGCTGTCCAGTCTATATTTTCTAGTTGAGTTACAGTTGTTGACCAATTATTACTTCCGTCTATTACGATTGATTCAATTTTTGCAGCAGGAGAACTTGGATTTGCATTTTGATACCTAATTTCGTCAGAACTTGATCCTAGAGAAATAGAAACACTAGCACCTCTACTTTTATAAACTTTTACGTCGTCGAAATAAGCGGTAGCTTCACCTGTTCTAAAAGATATAGCATTTCCTGATTGTAAAGGAGAACTGTCAGTGTAAGTCAGTGTAGTATTTTAGAAAGAACGAGGGTGACAGACTATAAATTCTTCCACTTTTTCACATTACAATCCTGTAGTAACTATGGAGGCTGTAGATAAATACACATGTCTTTATATGAGGCAATCTATTTGTTATTTATATTTAATATAGTTACTGATGCCTATAAATCTGCGATCGATTCCAGTAACAGAGTGGATAACCTGTGTTCAAATAACAAGGTGGCTAAGCCAACCTTATGTAGTAAGCTTGGCTTGTTCTTTATTGTGCAAATTGCACCATCATATTTAAGTTAACAAAAAGAAATCAAAAGAAGTATGTCATTTTATAAAGAACTTGGAACTGGTATGATATTTCAATTCAAATTCTATAAAGTAGAATATATAACTTATTATCTTCCTTTTCCTCCCCTACCTAAAAAAGAATGTCTTGATACTCATAGAATACAAGCAATTCAAGAAGATAGACGCAATCAAGCCATAAATACTTCAAC
>CAMZKF010000328.1 GCA_947311095.1 uncultured Flavobacteriales bacterium | reverse complement strand
TTTTTTTATTTAACACTTTAAAGATAAGCATTTTACATCGAATTTTATCTAGTTTGAATGAATTTTTCGGGCTAAACGAATCATAATTGTTGGTTTCATAAAATCACTTAAAGTCTTTTTTTTACCCTTAATAAAGTGATGTTATATTTACATAAAACCATTAGAAAGCAAAAATGAGTATTATGCAAATAATACTCATTTAAATTTAGTTTTTATACTTAATCAATTATCTTCTTAATTTCGATGAAAGATTGTGTATTTTAAATAATTCATATCCCGCAATTAATAGAGTTGCGATTACAATAGAACTTAATGATAACATAATATTAATTTTTAAAAATGATGATGTTTACTTTCTTCAAAGAATGGGTGATTTTCTTGCATCAATGGAGCTTTTCCTAATGATTTTAATACTGTATAAACAAAAGCACCAAGGAATAGAACAAACATTCCAATTTCTAATAATCCAAAAGACCATTCATCGTGAAGTGTCCCTGGCATAACCATCATAAATACATCAAACCAGTGACCTATAAATGTTATTGTACCTATTACTATAATAAAAGACCATGATCTTTTAACATCTCTTGCGATAAAAAAGATTAGAGGCAATGCAAAGTTTAATCCGAACATTGTAAAATACAAGTATTTATATTCCATTATTCTTTCCCAATAATAAATTGTTTCTTCTCCCATATTAGAATACCAGATTAACATAAACTGAGAAAACCATAGGTAACTCCATAAGAAACTAAGCGCAAACATCCATTTAGCAACGTCATGAATATGAGACTTGTTAACTAACTCTAAGTATCCTTGAGATTTTAAATAACCAACAATCATAATAACCATAATCATTCCTGTTAACCAAATTCCTGAGAAAGTGTACCATCCGAATAATGTACTATACCAATGTATGTCGATTGACATAATAAAATCCCAAGACATGGTAGAAGAAAATACAGCAAATAAAACTAAGAAAAGTGCAGCTTTTCGATACATCTTAAAATGTATTTCTGTTCCCCCTTCATTATCTTCTTTTCTAGACATTTTTCTAAACCAATTTGCAAAGAACAAGAATGTTCCAAAATATACAATTACTCTTAGCCAAAAGAATCCTTGATTAAAATATCCAGACTTTTTCCAAATTAAGTGGTCAGCTTCTACATTCGCTGGATCCATCCAAGAATAAATACTGTGTAATCCAAATGCTCCTGTAATAAAAACAAGAACTAAAACTATAATTCCAATAGGCATTGCCTGAGCAATTGCTTCATAAACTCTTAACAAAACAACTCCCCAACCAGACTCAGTTGCATATTGTAATGCTAAGTAAAACAATGCTCCAAGTGAAATTCCAAAGAAAAAGAATCCATTGATTAGTAAATTAGACCAAAATCTTCTCCAATGAGAGTCAAAGAAAGAAATTGTACCACTTTCACATAAATCAACAATAGCTTGAGCTCCGTCAGCTCCATGACCTCCGTGTCCTTCTCCCTCTAAGTGAGAAAGATGTATATTCCATAAAAAAGTAGGAGATTCGTGATGTGTTCCGTGTCCTTCAGCGTGTTCATCATGCGAATGAGCTTCATGAAAATCTAAAGCATATCCTTTATTTTCCATTTCTGAAATTAACTTTGCTTTTAAACCATCAATTTGAGATTCGTCAGCTTTTCCCCAATACTCTACTTTAACTGAATGCTCGTCCAATCTTTCCGCAAAAACATATTCTTTTTGTGAGAAAAATCCAATAATCATTAAAACTAAACCTAATGCTGCAAGTCCTAATGTTACTTTTTTTGCTTTATCTGAAATTTGATATTCCATTTTGTATAATTATATCTGTTGTTAAAAATGTATCGAGAACTACTTAGAAAGTATTTCAAACTCAATTCTTCTATTTAATTTTTTACTACTTTCTGTTGTGTTATCTGCGACTGGAAATTCAGAGCCATATCCCTTTGCAACAACACGTTTTTTATCTATTCCTTGCTTTACTAATTGCTCAACTACAGAACCTGCTCTTAAATTAGATAACTCACTATTTTTTTGAGCATCTCCTGAATTATCCGTATGTCCAGCAACTTCAATAGTCATAGTAGGAATTTCTTTCATCAATTGAACTAATTTATTTAATTCAGCGTCAGATTCTTTAGATAAATTAGAACTACCCGATGTAAAATAAACATTTCTCAAAGATATTTTACTTCCTGCATTCATTTTAGCTACCTCTTCAGTTGATATCGAAGCAAAACTAATTTCTTTTTTCTCTCCTTTTAATTCATCTAACTTAAAGTCTCCGTCGTGTTGTAATGTTCTAACATACATTGCAACCTTCCATCTCTCTTCTTTATTTAATTGAGAAGAATGAGCCCCCATAGCTCCTTTACCGAAAGTAATAACATGAAATATCGTTCCTAAAGTTCTATCTTTATAAGCTCCATTATAAGGACTAGGAGGGTTAAAATCTCCTACTTCAACAACACCTCCGTCTCCTTGTCCTTTCATTCCATGACAATGTTGACACATTATGTTATAAAGTCTTTTTCCTTCTTTTACATTACCTTTTACATCTTCAAGAAAAACAGAAGGAATTTGATTATTAGCAGAAGCTACATAACCTTCATTCGTATTTTCATAAGTGTATGGCATAAACAATTCTGCCTTATTATGATTTGAATAAAAAGGAATTGAACCTTCTGCTGGAACTCTAGCAGAAATAGTTTTTTTTCTTTCTAATGCGGCTTCACTTAACTCATCGTCTTTTACCATACCGTAATCTACATAAGCCTCTATTGCTTGAGATCGATACATATCAGGCATATATTCATATCCTGGGCTATCTTCACTTTTGAAACAAGAAGTCAATACCAAAGAACTTCCTATAGCAAAAATTGAAATATATTTTAAATTGATTTTCATTATCTGTTTTTTTCAGCGAAATGAATGCTTATTGAATTACTTTTTCTTCTATCTCTACAATCGGCGTTGTTTTTACAAAAGCACTTAACTCTTCAAAACTAAACTGATTGTTATCTTCTGGTCTTATCTCAACAACAAAACGGTCGTCGGTTGTTCTTGGATCAGGATTGTGAGCCGGCATACCAGGGAATAAACCATTTCTTACAAAATAAGTAAAAGCCATTCCATGTGCTGCACACAAAACTGTAAATTCAAACATAATAGGAATAAAAGATGGCATATTTTCTAAAAATGCAAAATTTGGTTTTCCTCCAATGTTCATATTCCAATCAACAAACATCATATAACGAATGGTTATCATTGCTAACATTGTTCCTGTAATAGCAAACATAAATGATACAATTCCTAATCTAGTCTCTTTGATTCCAATAATAGGATCTATTCCATGAATCGGAAAAGGAGAAAAAACATCAGCAATGTGAATACCTTTGTCAACCATTTTTTGAGCTGCATCTTTTGTCTCATCATCATCATCATACATTGCGTATATAACTTTATCTGCCATATCTTAAATATTATTATCGTTCATTAATTTTAACGCTTGCGCTGCCCAATCATCTCTTTCTGCCCTTCCTGGAAAAGATTTAGTTAATGAATCAAGCATATTGTAATCTTCAATTACCATCTTACTAACTTGCGAGAATGTAAAAATTCCCATTTCATTCAATTTTCCTTCTAAAACAACTCCGACACCACTTATCAATTTTAAGTTATCTTTATCTTCAGCAGTAGCACTTCCTAATCTTTCTAATAAAGAATTCTTAGTTGCTAATATTTCTTCTGAAGTCATTTCTTTTGAATTTTCCTCTTCAGCCTTAACTGAGACTTTATCCGTACTCAATAAAGCTGCGGCCTCAGGACTAATAATTGCATGACCATGACCATGTTCGTCGTAGTATCCAGCTCCATTGCCAAATCCTTCTTTAAAGTTTTGCCCTGATGATTTTAAAATTGTTTTTAATTCAGCTATTGGCATAACAGGAAAGTATCTAGCGAATAATAAATATAAAACACCAAACAATCCCATAGTCCCAATATAAACTCCTATATCAACCCAAGTTGGATGGAAATAAGACCATGCAGACGGTAAATAATCTCTATGAATAGAAGTTACAATAATTACAAAACGTTCGAACCACATTCCTGTATTTACTACAATAGCAAGAACAAAAGTAAAGGTTAAACTCGTTCTTAATTTTTTAAACCAAAAGAACTGAGGAGATAATACATTACATGTCATCATAGAAGCATAAGCCCACCAATAAGGACCTGTTGCTCTATTCCAAAATGCATAAGCCTCATACTCAACACCTGAATACCAAGAAATAAATAACTCTGTAATGTAAGCTACACCTACAATTGAACCAGTAGTCATAATTACAATATTCATATATTCAATATGCTTAACATGTAAGTATGCTTCTAATCCGAAAGCTTTTCTTAAAATAAGCATTAAAGTCTGAACCATTGCAAATCCTGAAAAGACAGCCCCTGCAACGAAATAAGGAGGAAATATTGTTGTATGCCAACCCGGAATAATAGATGTAGCAAAATCAAATGATACAATTGAGTGTACTGAGAAAACCAAAGGAGTTGCTAATCCTGCAAGAACTAAAGAAACCATTTCAAAACGATTCCATGCTTTAGCATTTCCACTCCATCCAAAACTAAGAACAGTATAAGCTCTTTTAGCTACTGGACTAGTAACTCTATCTCTAATTGTAGCAAAATCAGGAATTAAACCAATGTACCAAAATACTAAACCTACTGAAAAATACGTAGAAATAGCGAATACATCCCACAATAAAGGAGAGTTAAAATTCACCCATAAAGAACCAAATTGATTTGGCAATGGAAAAACCCAATAACCTACCCATAAACGCCCCATATGAATTAAAGGAAATAAACCTGCCATCATTACGGCGAAAATTGTCATTGCTTCAGCAGCACGGTTAATTGCCATTCTCCATTTTTGTCTAAACAATAATAGTACAGCCGAAATCAATGTTCCTGCATGTCCTATTCCTACCCACCAAACAAAGTTAGTGATATCCCACGCCCATTCAACGGTTTTATTTAGTCCCCAAGAACCAATACCAACCCCTAATAAATAAACGATACAACCTATACCCCACAATCCAAAAATTGCAAAAATAGTAATTAATATATACCATCCTTTTGGAGCTTTACCTTCAATAGGACGAATAATATCGTCTGTAATGTCTCTATAAGACTTATCTCCCAATATGAGGGGAATTCTAATGTCTGACTCTTTGTGCATCTAAATAATTTTTTAATTGCAAATATTACTTAATTAATGTCCGTGATTTTCTTCAACTTCAGCGTGCGCTTCAGTATGACCACTTTCTTCTACATTGTTTACTTTTACTTGGTACCAAACATTAGGTTTGATTCCAATTTCTTCTAAGGCTTGATAAGCTCTATCGTTTTGAGATAGTCCTCTTATTTCTGACGTTGTATCGTTCCAATCTCCAAATGAGATACTTCCATTGTGGCAAGCATCAGCACAAGCAGGAACTACGTCTCCATCAACAAGAACTCGCCCTTCTTTTTTAGCATTTAATTTTCCTTCTTGTATTCTTTGAACACAGAAAGAACATTTTTCCATTACCCCTCTAGAACGAACAACAACATCTGGATTTAAAACTAAACGAGCTGTTTCATCGTGGGTAATATTTACATTATCAAACTTCTTATAATCTCTATAATTAAACCAATTGAAACGTCTTACTTTGTAAGGACAGTTATTAGCACAATAACGTGTTCCAATACAACGGTTATAAGCCATCATGTTTAAACCTTCATTACTATGTGTTGTCGCTGCAACAGGACAAACTGTTTCACAAGGAGCATGATTACAATGATGACACATCATAGGCATAAAAACTACAGAAGGATTGTCTTCTGGAATTTCTAACAATGAATATGTGAAATCATTCCCTTCTGGATTATGGTTATAGGCTTCTTTTTTCTCGTCTTCATCAGTAGAGAAATACCTATCCATTCTTAACCAATGCATATCTCTTGCTCTTCTAACTTCATCTTTACCTACAACCGGAACATTGTTTTCAGAATGACAAGCAATAATACAAACACCACACCCATCACAAGAGGTCAAGTCAATTGACATTCCCCATC
>CAMZKF010000327.1 GCA_947311095.1 uncultured Flavobacteriales bacterium | reverse complement strand
CAACAGCTCCTTCTCCTCCTGCATTTTTTACAATTTGACGCAAAGGTTCTTCTATCGCTCTTTTTACAATTGCAGTTCCTGTTGCTTCATCATCATTAGCACTAACTAAAGATTCCAAAGATGAAGCTGCTCTAATATAAGCAACTCCTCCTCCAGGTATTATCCCTTCTTCTACTGCCGCTCTTGTAGCTGCTAAAGCATCATCTACCCTATCTTTCTTCTCTTTCATTTCTACTTCTGTAGCTGCTCCTACATAAAGAACCGCAACTCCTCCTGCTAACTTAGCTAATCGTTCTTGAAGTTTTTCTTTATCGTATTCAGATGTTGTTGTTTCTATTTGAGTTCTTATTTGATTTGTACGAGCTAAAATAGCATCTTTATCACCTGCTCCATTTACAATAGTTGTATTGTCTTTATCTATCGAGATTTTCTCAGCTGTACCAAGCATTTCTACTGTTGCATTTTCTAAAGTAAACCCTTGTTCTTCAGAAATAACTGTTGCCCCTGTAAGTACTGCTATATCTTGTAGCATTGCTTTTCTACGATCACCAAAACCAGGAGCTTTTACTGCAGCTATTTTTAATCCTGCTTTTATTCTATTTACTACTAATGTTGACAATGCTGCGCTATCGACATCTTCAGCTATAATTAACAATGCTTTCCCTGATTGAGCTACAGGCTCTAATACAGGTAGTAACTCATTTATATTAGATATTTTCTTATCGGTAATTAAAATTGAAGGGTTATCGAACTCTGTTGTCATTTTTTCAGGATTGGTAACAAAATAAGGAGATAAATACCCTCTGTCAAATTGCATTCCTTCTACGGTTACAACTTCTGTTTCTGTTCCTTTTGCTTCTTCTACTGTAATGACTCCATCGTTTCCAACAACCTCCATTGCTTTTGCAATTAAAGACCCTATTTTATCATCATTGTTTGACGAAATAGATGCGACTTGTTTTATTAACTCATTGTCTGAACCAACTTCTTTAGATAATTTTTTTAAATCGGAAACTACTGCAACTACGGCTTTATCTATTCCTCTTTTTAAATCCATAGGATTTGCTCCAGATGCTACATTTTTTAATCCTTCAGAAACAATCGCCTGAGCTAACACTGTTGCTGTTGTAGTTCCATCTCCTGCTAAATCGTTTGTTTTAGAAGCTACTTCTTTAACCATCTGAGCTCCCATATTTTCAATGGGATCTTTTAATTCTATTTCTTTTGCAACTGTGACTCCATCTTTGGTTACGTGTGGTGCTCCAAATTTACGGTCAATCACAACGTTTCTTCCTTTAGGTCCTAGTGTTACTTTTACTGCATTTGCCAATGCATCTACTCCTTTTTTTAAGCCATCTCTAGCTTCTATATCAAATTTTATTTCTTTTGCCATTTTTCTTAGATTAATATATTTAAGCTTTTTATTTGTTTAATTCGTAATTATATCAAATTAACATTAATTTGGTATTACCCTAAAATTGCGTAAATATCACTTTCTTTAATAATTAAATACTTTTTTCCTTCTACCGTTATTTCAGTTCCACTATACTGACCATACATAACTGTATCTCCTTTTTTTACAGTAAACGATAATTTTTCGCTTCCTGTTGCTAATACAATTCCTTTTGCTGGTTTTTCTTTAGCGGCATCTGGTATTATAATCCCTCCTGCTGTTTTTGATTCAGCGGCAGCTGGTTCTACAAGAACTCTATCTGCCAATGGCTTTACATTAACTTCCATTTTTATCTTTAGTTTTTAATTTATTAATATTAACAATCGACAATAGTCAGATTTTATGCCAAATAAATTATTCGACAATTTGACCAATAAAATGGCAGTAATTTGTGACAGATTGACAAAATTTTAAACGTAAAGAAATAGAAATAAATAAAATATTTTATCCTAGCTTTATTGAATAGCGAATTATGGTGTATTATGAACCTTATTTAATTTGCACCCCAATCACGAGTATATCGTCAACTTGTTCGTGTACACCTCGCCAATCTTCAAGCGTCTCATTCAATATCTGCTTTTGTTCCGCAGGAGCTTTATCTTTAATTTGAAGTAACAAGTTTCGAAATCTTTTATACATAAATTTCTTCCCTTTTTCTCCTCCAAACTGAT
Organism: uncultured Flavobacteriales bacterium; assembly: GCA_947311095.1. Lineage (GTDB taxonomy): Bacteria > Bacteroidota > Bacteroidia > Flavobacteriales_D > Parvicellaceae > S010-51. The sequence continues at coordinate 31,371 of CAMZKF010000327.1, read as the reverse complement.
CGGCATAACCATCTGAAAACAGATAAATAACATCTCCTTTTTCTAATTGAATCTCGTGATTTGTGTAGTTTTTTGTATCGGGAACAAAACCTGCTATAGCAAATTTATCGGCTTTTATTTGTATCACTTCGTTACCTCTAACAAGGTACAGAGGATTATTTGCTCCTGCATATTGCAAAACTAATGTTTCTTTGTTGAGCGTACACAATGCTGCGTCCATTCCATCTCTCACTTCGTTCCCTTGTTCCGATTTATTTAATGCTTCAGAGGAAAGTCGGTTTAGCTCGTCTAAAATAACAGCTGGTTTAGTGACCTTATTTTCACTCACAATTCGAGTTAAGGAATTTGCTCCTATCAAACTCATAAATGCTCCAGGAACTCCGTGACCTGTACAATCAACAGCAGAAAAAACAACTTTATTTTCTATTTCTTGTATCCAATAAAAATCTCCACTTACAATATCTTTGGGCTTAAATAAGACAAATGAATTAGGTAATATTTTTTTTATATATCTATCTTGAGGAAGTATTGAATCTTGTAGCCTCTTTGCGTAACGAATACTAGCTGTAATGTCTTTATATAATTCTTCTAATTTTTCGCTTTGATGTTCTATTTCTTCTTTCTGTAAAACAACTTCTTTTGTTCGTTCTACTACTTTTTTCTCCAGTTCTCTTTCGCTTTCAGCTAGTTCGTCTTTCATGACAAGTAGTGCATGACCTAGGGTGTCTTTGTCGCTTAGTGGTTCGTAAGGGTAATTGAAATTACTTTTACCAACTTCATTTGCAAAAGTGGTTGTTCTTTCTAGTCCATCAACCAAATTATTCATTGCTACCGCCATTTCTCCTATTTCATCGTTGCTTGGCTTTATATGTTTTTCTGGAATAATTCCTTTTCCCAAATCAATTAAAAATGTTTTCAACTCTTGAACTGGCGTTGTAATACTTATTGTAGTAAAAGTTGCTATAATTAACGTTCCGATTATAAGTACTGTCCCCGCTATTAATATACCCCAAAATAAAAAATTAAATTTTATGTTGGTAGCCTCGAAAGAAGCTGAACCTTTTTCTTTTTGCTCCTCTAATTCTTTATTTTTTATAACAAGAAGAATTTCAACATTTTTTATTATGGTTTGAAACCTTGGATTAATATTCAATTCATAATCTGTTTGAGCTTCAAAAACCTCTAAACCTTCGTAATCTTCAAATCCTTTTAGAACATTTCCTATTTTTGAATAATAATCTTCTGTTGTTTTTTTTATCTCCGATTTAATTGAGTTAAATAGATTAATACTTTCCTTTTTCTTAGCTCCAGACCATTGATTTTTTATACTGTCTAAAAATATTAAATCTCCTGGAATACTAGCTCTTAATAATGTGTTTAGATTTGTTCGTTCTTCTGCATTAGACTTTGTTTGCTGATAAGTAATGTGTTGAATATACTTTAAGGAGTTGCTAAGATTGAATTTTAAGGCAATTAATTTATCTACGGTTGGTTGACCTACTTCGATGTATTTTTTGTTATTATTTATACTGGTTTGCATTGTCTTTTCTGCCTCTGTCACCACAGACAAGGTCACAGCAAAAACAGTTAACAATAAAAAACCTATTACCAAGAAACCTAAACCTATTTTTTTACCTACTGTAAATCTCATTTGTTTAACAACATTAAGGTTCTATGGTAAAAACATCGTTATAATAATCAATATCAACTTCCTTTAGTAGTTCTAAATATTTTAAATGTTCTTCTTCGTTTGATATTAATTTATAACAAGCTGACAAACTATAAATTGCTTTTGAATTGTTTGGTTCTAATTCTAACACTCTTTTTAATAAAGGAATACTTAACAATGCTAATTCAGCTTTTTTTTCATCTACTTTCATTAACTCTTCAATATCAGCATCTACTTCTAATTTATTAACTAAAACAATGGCCTCGTTAAAATATACAATTGCCAAATCTAAGTAAGCATCTACCTTGCTACTATCTAGTCCTATAACTCTTTTGTAACAAAGAATAGTAGAGTCTAAGTAATTTTTATATAAATTTTCATTGTTTTTATACTTAATTAAGTTTCGCTCTGCCAATACATTGTAAAATCTAATGTCGTCTTGTGTGAAAACATAATTTGGATTCGATTCGATTAAAATTTCTTTGTATTTTTGATAATTATTTATTGCTCCTGAAAAATTGGAAGATGTATCTGCCAAGCCTTTAATCGCATCGTTTTTATAAGCTATAGCAATGCTTTTAATTACTTTATTTATATTTGATTCAAATTCATTATCTGTATCTAACTCTCTTGCTTTTAATATTGAATAGAATGTTTTTTCTCTGTATTGAAGGCTATTATTTTTTTTTGACATTTGTTTATTAAACAGTGCGTAATTGAACCAATTAACTACATTGTCTGCTTGTACGGGACATTTTTTAATAGCTGAATCCATTAAAGCAATGGCTGACTCTACTTGATTTCTTTCGTAAGCTGTATTAGCATAATCGGCATAAGCACAGTATTTATTATATGTTTGCGCATAAGAAGACCAGCTAGTAAAACTAACTAAAACAAATAGAAATATATAAATTTCTTTCTTCATATTTATGAAATAACTACGATTGCTAATTTAGCTAAAGTTTGACTAATTATTAATTCTTTTTTTCGAGCATTTAGCTCACTAACTTCAAAAGCTAACTTATTGTTCTTAGCTACAAAATTTATGATAATTCCATTTTGAAGTAACCCTTTATCCTCTCCTATTACTAGCGTTTTATCGTTTTTTAGTTTTTTTGCTAAAGCTATTGCTGTTTTTTTATTATAAGGTGATACATACAATAAATGAGGTATTTTTACATCTGCTATTCTTTCATAAAAAATAACTGAGATGGGTTGACTTCCTATATTTCGTCCTGAATATGCACTTTCTAACTGTTTATAGAGTTCCTTATCTCCTAATACTGCGATTTCGAAATTTCCTTTTTTATATTTTTGTGGCCAATCTACATTCTTAGCAAACTGATAAACGTATATACCTTTAATTTTATTATTAGCTTTTGACGCAGCATCGTTTTGACTAAAAACTGACAAGCAACTAAGTAGAAAAACCAATAATATGTAAAGTATTTTTTTCAATTAAATAATAATTATGAGATGCAAGATACAAAAAAAATACAAAACAGTATATTTTTTTTAGAATAGTAAAACAAAAACTAGTCCAATTTACTAATACCTCGATTTTGTTTTCCCTCCTAACTTTGTTTTTTTAGGTTTTTTATTCGAAAACCTGGGTTTATTGTTAGGTTCTGATTTCCTTGGTGTTTTTTTTCTTTTTTTCTTTCCTTTTGATTTAGTCGCAAACGGACTATCGTTAATGTTGGTTCTATAATTTTTTTGTTTCTTTCCTGAAAATGGATTTACACTTGTTTTTGTATGACTAGAACTCTTTCTAAAAAGAGGTTTTCTTTTTTTCTTCTTTTTTTTCTTTGACGAGCCATCTCTATATTGACCATAACTTTCGTTTGCAACTCCTCCTACTAAGAGTAAAAGTAATATGAGTACTATTTTTTTGATAATTGTTTATTTAACGGAATCGATTGTTAAGTTAGCTGCCATTGTTTCTAAATCTCGGTCAAACATGTATAAACCTCCTTTATCGGCTCCTATTAACTTTAACTTATCTAATATTGTTCGTGCTAAAGCTTCTTCTTCTAATTGTTCTGAAACATACCATTGCATAAAATTATAAGTTGTATAATCTTTTTCTTGTAGACATAAGTCCACAATATTATTAATACTATCGGTTACATTTAGCTCATGTTCTAAAAGTAATTTAAATATGTTTTCTAACGAATCGAATGTTGCAGGTGGACGACTAATTTGAGGAATTAATGCTTGCCCTCCTCTTTCGTTAACAAATCGAATTAATTTCAACATATGAAACCGTTCTTCGTCGCTGTGTTTATACAAAAAGGAAGCTGTACCTGTAAGTCCAATTGTTTCTGACCAAGATGCCATTGCTAAATAAAACTGAGATGATGAGGCTTCTAGCTCTATTTGCGTATTTAATGCTTTTTGTATTTTATCTTTTAACATAGTTTTTCTTTTATTCCAACAAATCTATTTAAAATAATTTGCTTAAAAAATAATATAATCCCTTATTTTACCAATATTCGTATTTATATTTTATAATTTTTATATAATTGGTTTCTATATCTTGTATTAGTAGAGCTTTTATAAGAAAGGTTGATTTATTGTAAATAATTTCTTTATGCGTAATATGCTTTCCGTTAATATATTCATCGGCGTAGGTTAGGTTTCCAAATTCGTCGTATTCAAATTTTTGTTGCTTGTTTTCTTTTTTATTATAATTGGGATAAACTGTTTTTTCGCTTACCAAACCTTTGTCGTTGTAGCTATAAGTTATTATGCTTTTCTTTTTATTGATTGTTAGTTTTTTTTCTTCCTTGGTAATGAATCCTTCTTCGTTAAAAAAGGTTGTAAATACTTGATATTTTTTGCCGTGTGTATTGTATGTTATTGTGCTTTCGGTAGAGTCTGTTTTTTGATGTGAAAAAGTTTCTTCTACAATAACGTGTTGTTTTCCTAATTTGAAATTATTTTTATCCTTACCTATATTTTCGTCTCTACAATAAGATTTTCTTGTTACTAATCCTTCTGTATTATAGTCGAAATTATCAGAAAAAAAACCATAACTATCATTTGTTCTCTTGGTTACAATTTTATTGTCTGAATTATAAATATACTTAAAAAAAGTAGTGTCTTTTTTATTTGAATAGTTAAATGATCTATATTGTTTTTCTAACCGTCCTTGTTTGTCAAACAGATAAGTATTGACTAAGTTTCTTTGCTCTATTACTTGCAGGTTTTTTTTTGTAGATATAACTCCTGTAATTTTTTTTATGTGATTTTTTTTTATGAAATTAGAATAAAAAAAATTGTCATCTGAAAAAACATTGCATTTCCTATTGTCTAACAATTGGGCTTTTCCGAAAATAGGAATTAATAAAAATATAGTTATAAAAAATTTCACTTGTTTGTCTGCTTCTTTCTACTTACATCAATACTTGCAAGCAATTTTAATGCCTAATGTTCTAATTTAGATGATACTGGTGCTCTACTAGTTTTTCTTTATGAACTAAAATAGACATGTACTTTAATTTGTGAATAAGAAATTGAATTTGTTTTAAGGGATTATATCTAAATAGCTTAAGTTTTTCTTCGTCTTTTAAGCTCAATAGGCTAATTACTTTTCCAATATCCAAATCTTCATCTTCGCTTTGACTAAACAAAAGTTTATTGTAATCTAATGCACATTCTATTAATTTATCGTTATGTTCAATGGCTAATGGGTTTAAAAATTGAACTACTCCGCTAGGATACAATCGATTTTCTTTTTTGGCTTCAAACGAAACTAATTTAAAGTTTTGCACACATTCTACTAACACGTCTAATTCTCCGTTGTTATATTTTTTTACAATTGCGACTATTTTAACAATAGAACCGTGTTCGTGAAACTTAGTTTTAGATTGGAAAGGTATTCCAAAATAAGATTCGTTTTCAACACAGTCGTTTATTAACTGTAAAAATTTTGGTTCGTTAACATGTAGTGTTGTTCGTTCTTGATGCAACAAAAACAAGCGCAACGGAAACATTCCCATTATATTATAATTTCCATTCATAAGTATAGCAGATTTGAATATTTACAATAAAAACAATAGAACTAAAAATGATTGTACTTTTTCTAATTTTAAATAACCGTATTAAAACCTTTTTTGTTACCCTTATTTAAAATTAAAACTTCACAATGGTTATGTTCCGTTTTTCTTTTTTAGATTAAGAAATCAATAAGATTTTTAATTTAAAATTAAAACCAGTATCAGTCAAAATTTAGAACTTCGATTGATGCAATAGTTCAATTACAATACAAATATTTATTTATTTTTGTTTAGAGGCAATAGCTATCTATAAATGATATTCACACTAGTTTCTGAATTACTTTAAGCTAGATGACGTAACACGTTTAAAATAAAGTAATTACACCGTAAAAATAAACACAAAAAAAGGAAGTAATAATATTACTTCCTTTTTTTAATAATTAATAATTTTAGCAAAACTCATCAAAAGCTGCTGCTATATTCTCTGCTATCATTTCTGCTGGACGTCCTTCTATGTGGTGTCGTTCTACAAAATGTACTAATTGACCGTCTTTAAATAAAGCCATACTTGGAGATGACGCTGGATAAGGCAAACAATATTTTCTTACTTGGTTTACAGCTTCTTTATCGACTCCTGCAAATACTGTAATAAAATTATCGGGTACTTTTTCGTTTGTTTTTGCAATACGAGCAGCTGGTCTTGCGTTAGATGCAGCACAACCGCATACGGAATTGATTACGACAAAAGTAGTTCCTTTTTCTGCGTTTAAATAATTATCAACTTCTTCTACCGTTGTTACATCGGTATATCCTGCGTTGATTAGCTCTTCTTTCATTGGAGCGATTAGTTCTGGTGGATACATATCTTGTTTGTTTTATTTGTTATAATAATAAGGTTACAAAAGTACACTTTTTATAAGTATTCTAAATAACAAAAGTTACATTAATACTTTCCTAACATGGAAATACGTTTAATAAATATAACTTTCTGCAAAGTATAATCCGAATTATTCATAGAGTTTTCATGTCTTAAAATCTGGACAACTTCTTTATTTTTATTATGCGTTAAGGATAGTAGCGACATCCTTTTTTTTGTTTTTTATTTCAAAAACAAAAAAAGATATAGCGGATAGCCTGCTCGAACGCCCAAAACATTAATATAAATTACGGATTACCAATCGTCTTCGTCGTCCACTTCGGGAGCTAAACGAACGATTAGACCGTCCATTTCGTTTGCTAAGTGAATTTGACAACCCAAGCGGCTATTGTCTTCTACATTCCAAGCTTCGTCTAACATGAGTTGCTCGTCTTCGTTGCGTTCTAAGGTTACTTTATCGTTTTCGATATACATCTGACACGAAGCACACATTGCCATACCTCCACAAGTTCCTTTTACTGGAAGTTCGTAGCTTTTGCAAAGTTCCATCATGTTCATATTCATATCGGTAGGAGCTTCGAGTTTGTGCGCTACTCCTTCTCTATCGATGACTGTTACTGTAATTATATTTTCTTCCATTTGGTTTTATTAAAATCCATTGACACCGTTAACGGTTGTATATTTTAAAACATTGTTTTTGTCTGGATGAACTCTTTTAAAGGCGCTTTGAACCATTAAGGTGGCTTCGTGAAATCCACAGAGAATTAATTTTAATTTACCTGGGTAGGTATTTACATCTCCTACGGCATAAATTCCTTCTCTATTTGTACTGTAATCAAAAGTATCGACTTTTATGGCATTTTTTTCTATTTCTAATCCCCATTTTGCAATAGGTCCTAGTTTGGGGGTTAAGCCAAATAGAGGCAACCAATAATCAACTTTTTTGATTGTATTTTCAGCTTCTTTTGTTTTAATGGTAACTGTTTCGAGGTCTGAATCTCCTTTTAATTCGAAGACTTCACTATCGGTCATGAGGTCTATTTTTCCTTCGGTTGCCATATCCATTATTTTTTGAACAGAATCTAAATGTCCTCTAAAACTTTTGCTTCGATGTACCAAGCTTACTTCTTTTGCCACTCCTTCGGCTAAGAATATAGCCCAATCTAATGCTGAATCTCCTCCTCCGCTAATGACTACTTTTTTGTCTCTAAATTTTTCGGGGTCTTTTACGATGTAATCAATTCCTTTATCTTCAAATTGTTTGATGGTGGGAATGGGTGGTTTTCGAGGTGTAAACACGCCTAGACCTCCTGCTATTGCAATGTTTTTAGCTTTATGTTTCGTTCCTTTATTGGTGGTTACAATAAATTGATTGTCTTCTGTTTCTTCTATACTAACAGCTGTTTCTCCTAGTGTAAAGCCTGGTTTAAATGGTGCTATTTGCTCCATTAATTTATCGGATAAATCGCCTGCTAAAATTGAGGGATAAGCTGGTATATCATAGATGGGTTTCTTTGGATATATTTCGGAACATTGTCCTCCAATTTGCGGTAAAGAATCTATCAAATGACATTTTAACTTTAATAATCCTGCTTCAAAAACGGTAAATAGTCCAACTGGACCTGCTCCTATTATAAGTATATCTGTTTCTATCATGTGTTTTGTAATAATTAAGCTACAAAGGTAAGTGTTATTTTACTGATTTTACACTGATTTTTGTTAGTTATTAGTGTTACTTTAGATACCTAACTCATTAAATAGTTGTTCTATTTTGTTGTTAGAGGGTCTAGGTGCATCGGGATTAACTACATATCCTTTTGGGTCAATTAGTATAAAGCGGGGTATAGAATTGATAAAGTACGCTTGAATAAAATCAGAAGACCAATCTTTGTCGGCAATAACTTGATTCCAAGTCATCTTTTTGTCAACTATCATGCTTTTCCACTCTTCTAGTTTTTCTTGTTTATCGGTTGAGATGCTAAGAAAGTTAATGTTTTTACCTTTATATTTATTTACTAATTCTTGTAGGGCTGGTATTTCGGCTTTGCATGGTCCACACCAAGTTGCCCAAACGTCTATGTAAAGATATTTCCCTGTAAAATCGACTAAAGATTTTGTTGTTCCTTCTGGAGTTTTAAAACTAAATTCTGGAGAGGGTCCCCCTATTAAACTTGCTAATTTTTCTGCTTTTTCGATTGCTAAAGCTCTCTGTTTTTCAATTTCTTGAGAAAGCGATTCTATACTTTCATTTTCTAATGCTATTAAAGTAGAATCTAAACCTTCAACGGCAGCTAAACGTTCTTTGAGTTGTTGTTCTATTGTTTTTAATTGTTCTTTATAATCTTGATTTTCAACATCTACTAACTCCGAAAAATTGATGTTTTTTTCTTTGAACAAAGCCAAATCGGCTAAGTAATTATTTTCTTTAGAACCAACCCCACTATATTCGATTGTTTCGTCAAATTCATCGGTATTCATTTTAAATGTTAAATCGTATCCATTTTTAAGGTACATTTTGGAATATTCTCCTCCGTGATTGAAATAGTAAGTAAAAATAGTATCGATAACTCGTAGTGTATCGGAAAAAGTTCCGTCTTCGTTTACTGAAATAACTTGAACAAAAGTTTCGCTAGGATCTAAAATGGTTAATTCATTCTCTTTGGGGTTTGTAATTTCTCCTGAGAAGATAATGTAATCTTTTACATCTTCAGTTTCTTTTTTTTCTGAATTTACACAAGAGCTTATTATTGCGAATAACGGCAAGTATAGTAGTATTTTTTTCATGTTTTAGTATTTTAATATTTAATCAAAATCGGGACAAGTAGTCGCTATTTCTATGTTTAATTTTTCGAGTATTTCTTTATCTGCACTAGGGTTTTCTCCTTTTGAAGTTAGGTAATCTCCTATTACAATGGAATTAGCTCCTGCATCAAACATTTCTTTTTCAAATCCAGAAAAAAGTTGTTCTCTACCTCCTGCAATCATAAGCAATGCTTGTTCTCCCAATTGACTTCTTACGTCTGCTATAATTTCTAATGCAGCTTCTTTGTCGATTGTTCTTTCTTTTAAAGGTAAATCTTCGTTTGGTATAAAGAAATTTAAGGGAACTGATTCTGGTTTTAGCGATATAATGGCTTCAATTAAAGCTTTTCTATCTTCCAATGATTCGCCCATTCCAAATACGCCTCCTGTACAAAGTTGTAAGCCTGCTTCTTTAGCATTTAAGCATGTTTGGTAGCGTTCATCCCAAGAATGAGTTGTACATATTTTATTGTAATAATTTTTTGACGTTTCTAAATTATGGTTATAACTATCTACTCCGTTGGCTTTTAAATGTTGTAATTGTTTTAAGGTTGCTATTCCATTACATCCAATCACATTTATATTATCTATTTCTTTTTTTATAGCTGTTGCTGTTTCGCCAATAAATTGAGCCATTTTTTCATTCAATCCTTTTCCAGAAGTAACCAAGCAGTATCCCAATGCTCCGTTGGCTTTTGCAAGTTTGGCTTCTTCTACAATTCTAGGAATGTCTTTACGTTTGTAGCGTCCAATTTCTATATTGTACCTTGTGCTTTGTGTACAAAATTTACAATCTTCTCCACAATATCCGTTTAAGACATTGTTGATAGCACAAAGAAAAACTTGTTGTGTCATGTGTTTTATTTTTTTATAATCGCTCAAATATACTCATCTAGTTCAGACTAGCCAATTTAAATTATGTAATTTGTAGAACTCAGCATTTACACCATCTCAAATAATTTTAGGAAGAGCATTTCATTAACCGCTTTGCTGTCTTTTTTTTGGACGTTTTAACGGGCTATTCTCTTGTAGTTTTTATTTGTAAAACAAGTAAGGCTAAAAATTATCAAGCAATAGATTTGGTACTCGCTTCCCCATAGCAACCAAACAGAAATGATTAAGGAAATTTATATCCTGTTTTTTCTAATGGATAGGCATTTAGGGTAGCTGTTGATATTGCAACTAATTCGTTGTGTTGATTAAATATTTCTCCTTTTGCAACAATTATTCTTTTTCCTTCGGACAGTACTGTTCCTAAACCTGTTAATTCATCATTTAAAAAAATTGGTTTTAGGTAATTTACTTTAAATTCAACTGTTGATACGGCTCTTCCTTTTTCTGACGAAATAGAGAGCGCTGCAACTCCAATAATAGCATCCATGAACCCAGCTAAAGCTCCTCCATGAATTACAGTAGGTGTTCCCAACATTTTTTTGGTCACTTTTAGTTTATACACAATATTTCCAGGCTCTATAACTTCGTAAGTCATGTCTAATAACTTTCCAAACTCGTTAGTTTTATTATAAAGTTCTAATATTTTATTCATAATTATTTAAAATCGGTTCGTATAGCGAATATTGGATTGGATTTCCTTTTCGAATTGATATAGAAGCATTATACAACTTTATTTTCGCCTTGTTTTTGTTCCAAATATAAGTAATTAATTCTACATTTTTATTTCCACAATCTAGTCCCGAAAGTTCTATTGTTTTATACATTGAGATTTTTCCGTTGTTTATTAAAAAATCATTTGATAAAACAGCTGACCAATCAATCATTTCCCCATTTTCTTTAATTTCTGAAACGACCAAAACCTCCTTATTTCCTTCTATCTTTACTTTAAAATTAATGTCTATCACATTGTTTTTATGCGTCAACAATGTATCTAATTTTAATTTTAAAGTAGGTCCCCATTCTTGTTCTTGGCTCATCTGAACGTTCTGTTTGGTTATTGTTAAATCTTTGGTATTGTTCCAAGTTGCTTTAGGTTGTCTAAAGTTATAATATTCTTCAAAAATTGGTTGCATCAAATCTTGTTTTTCTGCTTTAGAAAAAACATACAAATTACTTGCTCTATAATCGTTTTTTAAAATACAATAAGGATATTTTTGTTTTATAATTTGTGGAATTGCTGGATTGACATAAGAAACACCTCCGTATATAAAATAGGGTTGAGTACTTTTTTGTACAATTTTTTGTACACTATCTAACGTTATATTTTCTAACTCTGTAACTATTACATTTTTATAATTAAATTCCCATTTGTATTTTTCTTGGTAATAAATACTGATTTGAGAATGATTAGCGATTAAGATTTCTGCTTTATCTTTTTGAGGTAACTCGTTGATGTCTTTTAAAAATTGATAATAAGAAGTTTCATAAAGTACTCTGTAATGTTGCCTATTTGAAAACAAGGTAAAAACATTGAGCGAAATAATTAAAATTACCAAAAAAGTAAATAGTCGATTGCTCAAATCTTTTGGAAGCAGTCCAAATATAATAAATAGAAAATAAGGAAACGAGAACAACAGCATTGAATATTGAATGACTGGACTTACCAACATTGAATATCCCAATCCTATAACTAGAGGTAATAGAAACCAAATAATACTTATTTTATAAAAAACAGTTAACTTTTTAGAATAACTATGCAACAGAGTAAGTATAAAAGTAAAAACTACAACAATATAAATTGAAGGTGAAAAATGAAAAATATATTTCAGGTAATTTAGAATAAAATAAAATGTCGGTTTTCTCAACCAACCACTCAAACCGCCTTGCCCTAGTTGGTCAAAGAAAATTGATAAGTGAGGTATGTAAAAAGCAAAAATTAAAATTCCTGCCAAAATATATTTTCCTATTTGTTTTTTAGAAACCACAAAAACACCTGTAATTCCTACAATGAAAGCAAAGAGTAAACTAAAATGATGATTGTAAGCACTTAAAACTGAAAAAAGGATATAGCCGACCCAATTTTTCCATCGAAACTGTTTGTCAAAAACTAATTTAGTCCAAAAATAGACCAGTAAAAGTGTAAAGAATAAACCAGAAATATACGGGCGAATAATCACACTGTACGTTAATGTGTATTGTGTTGTAGCTATAAAAACAGCCGTTAGTAAACCTACTTTTTCATTGAACCACCTCTTTCCGATTAAATAAGATAGCGGTATAGCTGCTATCCCCATAAAGACAAAAGGCAATTTGAGTAAAAGCTCATTTTCACCCACTAAAGAAACCAATCCCCAAAGAAAAACTTGAACTCCAGCTGGGTGTGTATCGCCAATGCGAACTCCTGTTTCGATTAAATCGCTAAAATTAGAAAATCGGGTACGAAACAAAGCACTAAACTCGTCGTGCATAAAAGGCATATCCAAAAGGTTGTAAAACCTCAAAAATGTACCTATTCCAACAATCAAGACCAATAGCCATTGATGCGAATTTAAGTTTTTTAAAAGCTTCACTTTTTTTAAGCAAAAAATTTATTGATTTCGACGATGACCTTTGTCAATTCTTCTTCCGTAATGTCGTAAAAGAAAGGTAATCGTAACAAATGATGTTCATAAAAATCGGACATAACTAATTCTCGACCGTCGTGTTTGTTTTCGTAAAAAGGACTTTTGTGTAAGCTCAAATAATGAAAAACAGACATTATTTCTTTTTCTTTTAAATAACGAATCAATGCGGTTCTTTCTTCGTAAGAATTGCATATCACATAAAACATATGTGCGTTGTTGGTTGCTCCATCTGGAACAATAGGAAGTTTTAGTTTTCCTTTTTCTTCTAGTTTTTTTAAGCCTTTGTAATAGGTGTTCCAAATGTATTTTCTACGATTTTGAATGTCGTCTAGATTTTCTAACTGAGCGTATAAAAATGCTGCTACAACTTCGGATGGCAAATAAGATGAACCTACATCAACCCAACCGTACTTGTTGACTTCTCCTCTAAAAAATGCAGAACGATTTGTTCCTTTTTCCCAAATAATTTCGGCTCTATCGCTTAGTTTTTGGTCATTAACAACCAACATTCCGCCTTCTCCACTAATTATATTTTTGGTTTCGTGAAACGAGAAAGTTGCTAAATGTCCTATGCTTCCCAATGGTTTTCCTTTATAAAAAGAATCTACGGCTTGAGCAGCATCTTCGACTACATATAAATTATACTTTTCGGCTAAACGCATTATTTCGTCCATTTCGCAAGCCATACCAGCATAATGCACAGGGACTATTGCTTTGGTCTTTTCGGTTATCAACGCTTCTATTTTTGACACGTCTATATTGGGATGATTGGGCAAACTATCAGCAAAAACAATATTTGCTCCTCGCAAAACAAAAGCGTTTGCAGTACTTACAAATGTGTAAGCAGGCATAATAACCTCATCACCTGGTTCTATTCCAATTAAAATAGAAGACATTTCTAAGGCATCGGTACAACTAGAGGTTAATAAACATTTTTTGAACCCGTATTTTTCTTCAAAAAATTGATGGCTTTTCTTGGTAAACATTCCATTTCCCGAAAGGTGTAGCGATTGTACAGCTTTGTAAATGTAATGCGTTTCTTTACCTGTTAGGTGTGGTTTGTTGAATGAAATCATAATTTATTTAATTTTTCTTACAGGATTACCGACATAAACGCCTGATTTTTCGATGTTTTTAATTACAACAGAACCTCCTCCTGTTTGAACGTTATCTGTTATTGTTATATTATCGATTATTGTGGAATTAATCCCTATATTACAACACTTACCAACAAAAGAAAAACCAGCAATAGCTACTCTAGGGGATAAAAACGAATGCTCTTCTATTTCAGAATCATGGGCAATTGTACAAGCTACATTTATTAAAACATTGGACTTAATTTTTACATTCCTATCTAGTACTGACCCTGGCAATAAACAAACACCTTCGCCTATTTCACAAGAGTCGTCAATGTAACATGAAGAATGAATTAATTTAGCAAAAGGTATTTTATTTTTAAACTCTTCAAATATTTGTTGTCGAAAATCGAAATAATGATAACCTATAGCAATAACTAATTCATCAAATTTAGATGCTAAAAAAACAGACTCAATATCTTTTACTCCCCCTAAAACAGGAAGTGTTCCAATGATTTCATTTTTAGTTTTAAAATCATCAAAAAAGCCAACTACTTTTGCTTGTTTATCATTTTCACAATGATAAGCTATTAACTGCCCCAAGTCTCCTGAACCTATAATTGCTACTCTTTTCATTTTATTTCTTTTAAATTAGTTAATTCCATAATGGAAAATAAAGGACGGTGCTTTACTTCTTTGTATATTTTACCTATATAAATTGCTAAGATACCAATGAAAAATATATTTAAACCTGTTGACATTATAATTAAACTTACTAAAGATGCCCAACCAGCTTGATAATCAATCAAAAATATTTTCAGAAATGCAATAAAAAAAAGCGATACAAGCCCCAAAAAAGAAAGTGTCAATCCAAATTTAACAGCTAATTTTAAAGGTAATTCTGAAAAATCAAATATAGCATTAAAAGCTAAGTTCATTTTCTTTTTAAAAGTAAATTTACTAACACCTGCAAATCGTTCTCTTTGCTCAATCTCTATTGTAGATCTCTTCATGCCGATATGCATAAAAACACCTTCAATAAACCTATTTTGTTCATTGTATTCTAAAAATTTATTAGCAAATTTCCGATTAAATATTCTCATTACAGCTAACCCTACAGGTAATTCTAATCCTGTAAATTTATTTAGCGTTCCCCAGAATATTTTAGAAAATAACTTATTCATAATAGAATCTTTTTTCTCTTTTCTTACCCCAAAAACTAAATCGTATCCTTTATTAATTTCTGCTATCATCCGTTTAATTTCTGACGGAGGGTCTTGTAAATCAGGATCCATGTAAATGATTAAATCACCACTAGAATAATTGATACCTGCTGTAAGTGCAGCTTGTTTTCCATGATTATATGATAATTCAATTAACTTTATAGAAGGGTCTATTTTAGCATACTTTTTAATAATTGGAACTGTATTATCTTTACTTCCGTCATCGATAAAAATTACTTCATAAGATAGATTCAATTTAACTAATTCCTTTGTCAATTCTTCTATTGAATGAGATATGACATCTTCTTCAAAATAAACAGGGATAACTAAAGATAAATACGTCATAATTTAATATTTTGAAGGGTGTCTAATCTATATTTTGAACTAAGATATACATTGTCTCTATCAATCAATTTCACATTTAGTCCCATTTTTAATGCTGGAATAATATCTAATTTTAATGAATCTCCAATATAAAGTATTTTTTGAGGAGGTAATCCTATTTTATCTATTGCTTTTTCAAAAAACAACAAATTTGGCTTAGCAACTTTTTCTTTTTCAGAAATAAATACATGTTTAAATTTAACACTTGGTAAAGTCTGATTTAGTATAGATGTCAAGTTTAAATTAAAATTAGATAAGACTCCTACCTCGCAGTCATAATTAGGAATATTCCTTGTATCGTCAAAAGCTTTCCAATCTAAATATTTACAATTATGAAAAATATCATGTAATAACTTTTCTGATTCGATAATACCCAAAGAGTTTAATAATTCCTTATTAAATAAATTATAAAATTCTTCATTCGTAACATCGGGAAATTTGATAAATTCACTCAATATTTTGTGTTTAAATTTTAATTCTTTTAAGCTAATATGATAACCATTTTTTTTTAAAACTTCATCCATTTTAATCCATAAACTGGGTTTATAAATTAGAGTATTTGCTGCATCAAACAATATATATTCTATCATAATTAATAAATATAAGGTTTTGTTGAATTATCTTTTAATTTTGAAAAATCTGTTGCTCCTTTATATATAACATCCATAAGTATTCTTGTCGCTATTCCGTTTATGATTTTAGGAGAAGTTGGTTTAAGATCATATAGCCACTCTTCTATTGTGTAGTTAACATCTTCAAATCCAAAATTTGCCCTAATCGAATTTGTTCCAGATATTCTACAATTTATTTCAAATGGTTTAATTTCTCCTTTTTCATTTACTATGGATTGAATATTTGCAGAACCTCGAATATTTGACACTTTAATCAAATCTTCTAAAATAATTCTAATTTTTGAATCATATTGAGTTACAACTTTACAATGTGTTGTTGTTCCATTCTCTAAAATTCTATCTAACGTTATAAAACCATGAAGATTATTGTTTTTATCTACATAAAAAGCTGTTGTTATCTCAACTCCTTTGTGTAATTTTTGAACCATGTATTCTTCATCTGAATAGCCCTTTACTGATTTTGGATTAATTTGAAGTCCTCTAGAGCCTCTTCCTTTTCTTGGTTTTAAGATAATTTCATCAAATTCATTCTTATATTCAGAGGGTAAAACGGATGAAGAAAATGGTATATTGTTTTCATTCAAATGTTTAAACGTTAAATACTTATCTAAATAAATAGCTGCTGTTTCTTTTTCAGAAACTACTATTTTACAAGGTATTTTATCTTTATAAAGCGATAAATAATAGACTTCATAATCGGTAGAAGGTATAATTAAATCTATTTTTTCCTGTTCAACAATACTTATTATTTTAGGAATATACTCTTCATCATAAGCATAAGGAACTTTATAAAAAGAGTCACATAAATGGCTTCCTGCTGAAAAACTCTCAGTATTCGTTCCTATTACAATAATATCAAAATTGGTTTTTCTAATATTTCTAATTATTCCTTGACCAACATTACCGCCAATACCTGTTACTATTATTTTTTTAGCCATTTTATTAATTCTTTTAAAGATTGTGTAAAGTTATGATATTCTTTTATTTTTAGTTGTTTCCTACTAAAAGTATTATCATATATAAATGATTTTGAATTATCAATTCCTGAAAAAACAATTCTAACTCCCTCAATGTCTGATTGAATTTTTTTTGCTATTTCAAAATTCGAAAAACTTTTAATATTGGTTGCTAAATATAAATTATTATGATGTTTACTTGACTCAATCAAAAAAATAGCTACATCTTTTACTGAAATATAATTTTGAAGACGACTACCATCTCCTAGTAATTTAATTGTTTTCTTGTTTATAGCTTGTTTAATTATTATTGGTAAAAATGTCATTTCCTTCATATTTAAACCAAACATCGATGAAATTCTTACAATAGCATATTTTTTGTTTTCTTTTACCAAATTCTCACCTAAAATTTTAGATTTAGCATACAATGAGATTGGGTTTATTTTACTATTTTCTTTAATAACCCCTTCTGAGCCTTCGTATACAGAGACGCTTGAACAATAAATAATTTTAGCATTAGCATATTTATTACAAATATTTCTTACTAACTCTACATTAACTTTTTTCAATCTTTCTTCAACATTTAAATCCCCCTTATTAGGTATATAAGCACTTACTATATATACTACATCATAAGTTTTATCTGATTCAAACATTTCCAATATTGATATATAATCAATATTATTTATAAAGTTATTCTTATTTTTATTATAAACACCTGTAACAGAATAAGATTTTAAACTAAGTTGTTTACATATTTCTTTCCCTAAAAAGCTATTTGCTCCTATTACTAGTTGAGTTGCTTTATTATTCAATTCTATCATACTTATTATATAGCTTCTATATCTTTTAAATGAGCAGAAAACTCGTTATCTTTCCATTCAAAATAACCCCCATAAACCCATGGTTTAGCTATTTGTTTTTTATAATAATCTTTTTCCCAATCCGATACCGAATCTATTTTTTTTCTTTGATTATAAATTTAGCATCTGTTAAATCTATATTGTGTTTGTGTGCCCAAAAAGCAGAAAACCTTCGGAGTCCTTTACTTAATGTTTTTTCATTTATACGAGTGCCAACAACCCTAAAAGTCCACTTAACCCAATTTGCTCCATAATTGTAATAATCGGGAAGCCCTTCTTCTGTAATGATTGGTAATCTTACTTTATTTTCGTTTTTATCTACATAGTAAACAGATACAATGTGGTTATATCCATTAAAGTGACCGTCCATAAATACGCCGTGTTTTGTTATACCAAAAAAAGTATGATTAAATAGCCTTATAGGATTATATAGTGTATGAACTACCTTTGAAACAATTGTTTTATTTATAAAGGGAGCCCTTGAAACAAAAGTATCTATAACGCTAAACGTATTAAATAAAAATAATACTCCAAACACAAATAATACTCCATATTTTTTAATTTGTCCTAAATTTAAATTCTGTAGTATTTTAATATTATTTTGATCTTCTGGTAATACAGGTATTGAATAAGAACAATTATCATCTGTACATCGTTCTGTTGTTCTGTTTTTTGCAACATAGGCATATATTCTTTTAGCAAGAGTATATATACCTGGAAACTGCAACAAGTATCCCAATGGAGCGATGTACCAAATTCGTTTAAAAACTGCAATATAAGTAGCTATACCTTTTCTAACTATACCTTTTTTATCGACACTATAAATATCGTTATATAATTCTTCTTCATTTATGTTTTTCAATGCTACCTCATCTTTTGCATAATATTGTACTGACTTAAATTCTATTTTTTTAAAGACATCTAAGTGTTCTATTGTTATTTTAGTTCTTATACATAAAGGACATTCGGCATCGTAATAAAACAGAAGACTTGAATCTCTTTTTTTGATTTTAAAAAATCTCCAAAATCTAATTGGGACTAATAAACTATAAAGACCTATTACACTTAAAGCAAAAAAAGGAATTGGAAATTCAATTAAGATACCTAAATGCAAGCCTACTCCGATTATTAATAAAGGTATTCTAAATTTTTTATTCCAAAAAAAGAAAATAAAAACTAACTCAAATATAAGAGTTAAGAAACCTAAACCTTTAATTAAAAATTCTGTTTGTGATAAAAAAGATAAATCAAAGTGAGATATCATTGGTAAATTTGCAGGCTTCCACATTCCAAGACCATTTAACCAAAGAGGCGATGTGAATTTATAAAAAATAGAATCAAAATAAACAAATGCAATTCCCATCACTAGCGGAAAAAAATAATACAATTGAGAAACCTTTGTTGGGGGATTATATTGAAATCGAGCAGATGAATATTTTAGCTTTAAAAATGAACGATCTAAAGATAGCTGTTGTGATATTGGCAAGAAAATTAAAAGAAAATTTAAACCCAAATAGGTATAAAAAACATGGTATTCAAATGTCTTCATCGTTCCTATTATAATTACCGTGAGCAAATAGTTCAAAATAGTAGCAAAACGAGTAAATGCTCCAAATATGATTAGAATAATAGAAACCATCCACAACAAAATAGGGATTGAAAAATCTATTTCTGCCTTTTCTAAATAAGGGACATAATCAAATGTTAAATGTCTAAAATAGAAAAGGTGTATCGCTTCCATTAACAATACTATTCCATACAATATTCTAAAAACAGCTAAGCCTATACTGTCTATTTTCTTATCGTAAAGGTTACTTATTTTAGTTGAAATGTTTTTTAATTTAAAATTCATATCCTGTTAAATTTATTTTTTAATTTAAGAATTGGACTTTCAATATAAGCATAAGAAAGTTGACTAATCAATACTGTTGACAATAACACTAATAAATATACTGCAATATTATAAAATCCTAAATTTAAAGAAGCGTCAATATAACGATTAACTATTTCGAAACTAAAATACATCATAATTGGGTGATACATGTAAATTCCGTAAGAAATACTTCCTAAAAAATTAAAAATTTTCACATCTTTAATTCTAGTTTGATTAAAATAAATAATTCCTATAAGTATTGCGAAAAAACTTCCTTGAATGAGTTGAAATTTAAAAAACAAAACGATTAAAGCGATTACTAATGAAAAATAAAAACTATATTTTAATTTAAATATCCAAACAATACTTTTAGGTTGTTGAAATGCTATATAGCCAACTAAAGCTCCTAAACACATATATTCTAAAGGAAGTACTCCTAGTATGGATAGATATGAAATAGATAATTTAACTAGAAAAACCTTCAAAATTATAAAAGCACTTAAAACTAAAGCTAGATGCTTTCTAAAAATAAAAAATATCCAAGGCCAGATTAAATAAAATTGTTCTTCTACACTTACGCTCCAAGACTGCGAAGCTCCCACTATAATTAATCCTTTACTAAGAGCTAAGTTTGAAAGAAATAAAAAATACAACGGAAAAGCTTGAGAATAATTACTTGTATTAATTAAGTGATAGTAATGTGTTGAATTATCAAAAAATGAACTTCCATAAATAAAATAAGGTATAATAGCAAACGAAATAAACAGGATAACAAAATACAACGGCCAAATTCTAAAAACTCTACGAAAATAAAACTGTTTGATACTGATTGAACCGTTTTTTTTTTGTTCTAATAATAATAAATAGGTAATTAAAAAACCACTTAAAACAAAAAACAAGTGTACCATACTAGCCCCTAATGTTTCTATTAATGTAGAGAAGTAAACATTTCTAAATAAAGAACTTATTCCATCTCTATGCTTGTATAATTCTACATGGTGCACCAATACACCTAAGGCGGCAATTGCTCTAATTGTATTTAATCCTTTTATATGTTTTAAGTGTTCTATTTTCACTTGTATAATTACCTTATCTCTATCGTTGTTGGTTTTTATAAACGAATAAGACTACAAATGTAATAATTAACTCTACATAGTCGAAATAAACTCAATACAATTAGTTTTTATATACTCAAATAAAAAAACAGTAAAACTTTATTTTACTAGATAAACTTATTTTAATCTAAATTACATTTTTGAAGCAGTTCAAATGTATTCGAAACATCGTACTTTCTTAACATATTTTGCCGATGAGTATCTACGGTTGATTTAGTTATATTTAGTTCTATTGCAACTTCTTCGCTTGTTTTGCCAAGAGCTACCACCTTTAATATCTCTATTTCTCTTTTGGTCAACAAGCTTTTTTTACTCAATATAGATGAGAGGTTTTTTCTAAATTGTTCCACTTCATCTTTTAAGTTATTGGAAGTGCTTTCATAACGAACATCACTCTTTACTGAGTTAGATTTTGAGGTATTTGTTACATCTAAAAAAGTAACTAATACGTATTCAGGATTATCAAATTCATCTGTTTTTACTAGCGTTATTTTTCGCATGATTGTTCTTACGTCTCCTTCTATTAATTCGACATTAAACACTAATGTAAATTGCAATTCAAATGGTTTAATTTTATGATGAAGTAGAAATTCTATTAGTTTTTCATCTACCTTTTTAACCAATTTCACCTGATTTGATAATAACGATTTTGCTATTGTTTCACTCGCTTCTTTTTTCCCTCCAAAATCAAGGTTAATATTTTTTTCATAAGCAAACATATCTTTGTTTTGTGCCGCAATTACAGATACAAAATCTACTTTTTCAAATTTCATGAAAACATCAATCGATTCTTTTATTTTTTGTAATCCAGAAGTAGAAATGGTATTATTAAACTTCGAAAAAACTTCATGTAATGGATACTTCATAATTTTATTTAAATTGCTACATTACTCAAACTTATTACGATACAAACATACCACTAAAATATTAGAAAATACCCCCCTCAATAAACAAAAAAATGTGCTATCATTCTTTAAAAACAATAACACATTTTTTTTGCTAAAACTAGCTTTAAGAATACAGACAAACTACATTCCCATTTTTTTCTTTAATTCGGCTAATGCATCAGACGAATCAGCATCTACATTATCTAAAGCGCTATTGATTTCGTCATCTATCGACTTCGATGAAGCTGCAATATCTCCATAGGCTTCGGCTAATGCTTCTTCTTCGGCTACTTTATCTTTCATTTTTTCCAACATTGCTATTGTTCCTGTCGAATCTACCTGAGCTAATTGTTTGTTAATTTTAGAAGTTGCTTTACTTACTTTCATACGAGCTTTTAACGTTTTTAATTCGTTTTCGTATTTAGTAACATTCGATTTTATTTTGTTGATGTTAGATTCTAATTGAGAAATCGAAGCGTCGAATTTTTTAACTTCTTCTTGAGCTCTTGCAGCGTTTTCTTTTGCTTGACCTACTCTTTTTAATGCCTCGGTAGCCAAACGGTCTGCTTCTGCCGCATCCATTTTCCCTTCTTTTGCATTATTCAATAGCGTCATTGCTTTTTTCTCAAAATCACTGACTTGAAATTTTGACTTGCTCAATTCTGCATTTGAACGGATTCTCATTGCTTTTACTTCTGCTAAAGCTTTTAATGACTCATCTAAATCACCTCTTAAATCTCTTATTCCTTGTTCTGTTAGTTTTATTGGATCTTCTAATTTATCAACTAAATTATGTGCTTCTGATTGTCCTATCTTAAATAATCTACTAAATATACTCATTGTTTTATTGTTTTTTTAACTGCGTTTTATTTTTATTTTGAAAATTCTATTAATTCATTGTTATATTCCGACATTAATAAGCTCAATGAATTTAACGAACCTTCTAATTCGTTTCTATCTAAATTTTCTAATTGTAAAGTATCTCTAAAAGAAACTCTATCTCCATCAAGAACAAAAGCTCCATGAATAATATCTCTATTTTTCATCAGTAAATCCTTATATATTTGAGTTGATGGATTTTTAATTTCAAATAAAAATTGCTCTATAATAAGGATAGGATCTTCACAATCTAATACTAAGTTATGTATTCCATCTTCTTGCTTATCTATCACAAACATTTGACTTTCAGTATTTTCTACTTTCAACAAATAGTTTGAATCCAATAAATATTCTTTTACTTTTTGGAAGTAATTTTGTTTTGTTTTCATAGGTTTTGAATTTATTTTTTATAAAACTACAAATAACTAATTAAGTTAGCAACATAAAACTAATATTTTTTGCATTTTTATTTTTTAACACTATCAAAAAAACAAGAATAAAAATCCAAAAACTATTTTATTTAGCGTATTTTTCATTAATTATGCTAAATTTGTTAGTACTATGTCATTAATTGGAATAAATATAAAAAAAATAAGAAAGGTAAAAGGAATTAGTCAAACTGAGTTTGCTAAATTATTTGGTTTAACTAGAGCTAACATTGGTTCTTATGAAGAGCAACGTGCTGAACCTAAGTTAGACATTATTCTTAAAATAGCTGACTTTTATAAAATTAACATTAGTAAGTTAGTTACAAAAGAATTAACGGTAAATGAAATCTCTAATTTCAACTTAATTAGTGATTTTGATACAAGTAAGAATAAATTGAACACAGGAACAAAATACATTCCTGAAGAACTATTAAAACAATTTCCTAAACAAAAAGAGAACCTTTCTTTTCTAAAGAGTCTTCCTCGAATAGTTTTTCCTTTTATTGACAATAAAAAAAATAGACTTGCTATTTATAACAAAGGGAACGAATTGTATTTTAACAATAATGGGTTTTTACATGGTGATATTTTATTTTTAGAAAAGCTCCTTGAATTTACAGAAAACAATTTTTTCTTAGGTATAGTAATTGACAATAAATCGATTAATAAAGGAATAGTAGAAATAAAAGATAGTTCATTTTTAATTACCCCCACAAACCCCAATTATAAACAAAAAAAAATAGCTATTAATTCATCCGCTTCGGCATGGAAAATAAAAGGTTGTTATAGTGAAAATGTTTTGATCAATGATTTTTTGATAGCAAAGATTATCGCTATGGAAAAATAAGATTATTCGAAAAAACTAAAAATTAAGCGTTGTAATATTTTTGCGTAAAGCGTTGAATATTAATCTCTTTTTTTAATTCAATTTTATTTTCTAAATAATCAACCATTACTTCAGCGTAATAAGGAGCTAATTGCACTCCTTTACTTCCCAAACCATTAAAAAAATGAATAGAATTGTGCTTAGGGTGTGTTCCTAAAATTGGTTTTCTGTCAATCGTTGTAGGACGAACTCCTGCCCTTTGCTCCAAAACAGTGACTGGTTCATCGCTTATTTTACTATATTTTTCCAACAACGCTGTTTTTGCTTCATCTGTTGTTTCACAATCGGTACTAGACCAATTATATGTTGCTCCCAAAATGTATTTTTCATTTTCTAAAGGCAATAAAAAACAATTTTTACTAATAAGATAAGGCGGTAATTTTTTAACATTTAAAATTAAAATTTCTCCTTTCGTTAAATTTTGAGGCAAGTAACTAAAATAAGGATTATGTATATATTGATGTCCTTCACAAAAAACAATATTTTTAGCCGTTATATTTTTATAATTTACTATCCCATTCTCCAACACTTCTAATTTAGAATAGTCTAATTTTTCTAAAAATAAAGCTCCTAGTTCTTCTAATTTATTTTTTACAACAGGCAAAAACACATCTAAATGTAAGCGATAAGACCAATTAACCTTTCCAATTCCAAAGTTGTTTTTAATCGCATATTTTTCAATTTTAGAATCATCAAAACTTTCCAAAATATTATTGTATGGCGCTATCGACTGTTTAGTAAACCATGTATTCTGCTCTTCAATAGAACCAAATAATCGTAAAAAAGTTAAGGATTCAAAAAAATTAGCCTTTAATTCTTTTTCTTTTTTTTGATAATAGCTAATCGAATGTTTTGACAACACTTCTGCATTCCAACTCAAAATAGTACGCCTAAATGACATTGGGTGAACCAAACCTCCTGCAATAAGTGATGATGATTTATAGTGATGATTATCGATTACTTTAACAGAAAAGCCTCTTTCTATAAGCTCTAATGCTAAAATAGACCCTGCTATTCCTTGCCCTACTATCAAATAATCAACCATTTAAAAATTATTTTTTCATTAAATCCGAACCTATATCTCTTCTGTAAACTGCTCCTTCAAAGTTAAGTTTATCTACTCCTTCGTAAGCTTTTTTTACTGCCGTATTTACATCTTTTCCAACAGCAGAAACAGCTAACACTCGACCTCCATTTGTAACTACATTACCTTCAGCATTTGTAGTTGTTCCTGCATGAAACACCACTTGTTCTGCCAGGTCTGACAAACCATTAATTTCTTTACCTTTTTCGTATTTATCGGGATAACCACCCGAAACCATCATTACAGTAGCAGCAGTTCTAGGATCTATTTTCACATCTCTTTCAGAAAGAGTTCCAGAAGCTATTCCATCGAACAATTCGAGTAAATCAGATTTCAACCTCAACATTACAACTTCAGTTTCTGGGTCACCCAACCTACAATTATATTCAATTACATAAGGATCTTTTTTTACGTTAATGACTCCAAAAAATATAAATCCAGAATAGTCTATTCCTTCTTTTTTCAATCCTTTTATTGTTGGAATTATAATTTGATTGTCAACTTTATCTAAAAAATCATTATTCCCAAACGAAACTGGCGAAACGGCCCCCATTCCTCCTGTATTCAATCCTGTATCCCCTTCTCCTATCTTTTTATAATCTTTTGCTGTTGGCAATATTTTATAAGCTGTTCCATCTGTAATTACAAATACACTTGCTTCAACACCGTCTAAAAACTCTTCAATAACAACGGTATTACTAGCATCTCCAAATTTACCAGACAACATTTCTTCTAACGCAGATTTAGCCTCCTCTATATTATCTATAATCAAAACACCTTTACCCGCTGCTAAGCCATCGGCTTTTAAAACATAAGGAGGTTTTTTAGATTCCATAAAAGAAAAACCAGCTGCTATATTCTCTTTTGTTACCGAAACATATTTTGCCGTAGGAATATTATGTCTTTTCATAAACGCTTTAGAAAAATCTTTACTTCCCTCTAAAATAGCTCCTTCTTTTTTTGGACCAATAATACAAATAGATTTTAGCTTGTCGTCTCCTGCAAAATAATCGTGAATACCATTAACCAAAGGTTGTTCAGGACCTACTACTACAATTCCTATTTTATTTTCCAAACAAAACTGTCCTATTGCTTCAAAATTATCAATTGCCAAATCTACATTTGTACCCAACTGTGATGTTCCTGCATTACCAGGAGCTATAAATAGTTTTTCTAATTGAGAACTTTGCTCTAACTTCCAAGCAATAGCGTGTTCTCTTCCTCCAGAACCAATAATTAAGACTTTCATTGTTTTTATTTTTTACAAAGATGCAAAATATGTCCTTTTATATTACAAAGGTTTTTCAACAACTAAAAGAGGTTATACTCAAAATAAAAATAGTTGCTTTTTTGTTTATTCGAATGATTTTTTACTATATTTAGCTAAAATTACAATTATCTTGAAAAAACTTTTATTCATACTTAATTTACTTATTTGTTTCGTAGCATTATCTCAAACAAAAATAATCTTGAATGAAAATAATTTAGGTCAATCGTTTACGAAGTCAACTGTTTACCTACAAGACGATTCGCATCAATTAACAATTGATTCTATTTTACATCGTCCTTTAGGTTTTAAACCTTTTGATCGTAAATTAGAAAAATTAGGATTTACGTCAGCGTCGTATTGGTTTAAGTTTGAAGTAGAAAACCAAACAGATAATCACGAATTTAGTTTTTTCATATCTCGAACTATAGCCGATGAAGTTGTATTGTACGAAATAGAAAACAATACAGTGAAAAAAGTTCAAATAACAGGAGATCAAGTCCCCTTTTCTAAACGCACAGTAAAAACAATAGACAATACTTTTTCTGTCAAATTAGAAAAAAACAAACCAACTCAATTTGTACTGAAACTAAAAAGTGACGGAGAGGCTTTACTTGTTCCCATTGTAATCAATACCGCTAAAGGATATTACCTTTCTACACGCCTTCGTTCTTTTTTTCTAGGTTCTTTTTACGGCATATTATTAACCATCATTATTCTTTATGCTTTTTATTATTATGGAATAAAAGAACGTTCTTTATTGTTGTATTCTTATTATGTTGCTAGTGTATTCTTACTTCAATTCACCCTCGATGGATTGACTTATTTTTACCTGTTTAAACACGCAATTGTTTTCGAACAATATATTATTGTTTTTTCGGCAGCTTTAGCATCATCTTTATTTTTAGTATATATAAAGAGTTTTCTACAATTAAAAGAAAAATTACCTCGTTTGAATAAAATTTTTAAAACTTTTATATGGATTCTATCCCTAATTACACTTCTAACTTTTATACCAGGAAAATTACACGCCTTATCCTACCTTTTAATTAATGGATTTTCTTTAGTTTCCCTTATTTTAGCCCTAACAACAGTTCTTTATTTAAAAAATAAAGGAGAAAATATTTGCACCTACTTTTCAATGGCTGTTTTTACAATTGTAACAGGTGCTATTATTTTTATTTTAACAAACTTCAGAATAATAAATGATGAGTTTTTGTTTAAATATTCTTTAAAAACAGCTGTATTTATTGAAGTATTATTACTCGCTATGTCAATGGCTAATAAGCTAAGAGGTTTGCAAAAAGAAAAAGAGTTGGCTCAAGAAAAAGCATTAATAAGTTTAAAAGAAAAAAATAATTTAATAGACCTTCAAAACGAAATGCTTTCTGCAAAAGTAAAAGAAAGAACAGAAGCATTAGAAGAACAAAAAGAACAACTTTCGAAAAAAAATAAAGAAGTTATAGATAGTATCAACTACGCCAAACGACTACAAAATGCCTTAATGCCTTCAATTGATGCAGTAAAAAAAATAGTTCCAAATTCATTTGTCTTATTTAAGCCAAAAGACATTGTAAGTGGTGATTTTTATTGGATAAAAGAATCTAAAACAACATATAAAGACCGAGAAAACTCTTCGGTTATAATTATGAGTGTAGCCGATTGCACAGGACATGGAGTTCCTGGAGCTTTTATGAGCATTATAGGATTAAACATATTTAATCAAACATTAAAAGAAAAATCAGTCAATACGCCTGCTCAGGCACTCGATTATTTAAATAGTCAAATGTATAATACTGTAAATAAACACAAAACAAATGTAATTAGAGATGGAATGGACTTAGCTTTTTGCGCTATAGATAAAGACAGTTTAGAACTTTCTTTTTCAGGAGCTAAAAATGGACTATATATTGTTAGAAATTCAAACTTAATAGAACTTAAAGGAGACAAGCAACCAATAGGATATTCGGAACACGCCAAAGCTTTTACTTTACAAACGTTTCAGCTAGAAAAAGGAGATATGATATACGCTTCAACCGACGGATATGCAGACCAATTTGGAGGAGAAAGAGGTAAAAAATTCAAATACAAACCTTTTAAAGAATTATTGATAAATATAGCAACCAAGAATGTAGCCGAACAAAAAGAAATTTTGAATACTACGTTTATCAACTGGAAAGGAAATTTAGAACAACTAGACGACATCTGTATTGTTGGAATTAGAATTTAATTCTTGTATTATTTTGAGTATTATCAAACAAAAATATATTGTCCCTAAACTTTCAGAGCCTGTTCGTTTCAATAACTATTGCGAAAAATTTGTAATGGAAATCCCCAGTCGAAAAGGCGTAAAAAAAGCTATAAAAAAAGGAGAGTTAATATTAAATTCAAAAGTCGTTGAAGGAGGTACTTGGTTAAACGAAAAAGATGTAATTACATTTTTAGATTTAGAGTTAACTCCACCCAAACCATACCATTTAAAATTAGAGATTCTTTTTGAAGATGAAGATTTAGCTGTTATCAATAAACCAGCTGGAATTAGCGTAAGTGGAAACCAATACAAAACCATTCAAAATGCATTGGGCTATAACATTGAAAAAAGCAAACAAATAGATGCTTTAAACTGGGCATTACCTGTTCATCGATTAGACAATCAAACGAGTGGATTGCTATTGATTGCAAAAACAAAACTAGCACGAAAAAATTTAGGTCTAGCCTTTGAAAACAAAACCATAGAAAAAAACTATCAAGCTCTTGTAATTGGAAATACTCCAAAAAAAGGACAAATTGACCTACCGATAGAAGGCAAAAAAGCAGTTAGTAATTTCGTTAAATTAAAATCCGTAGAATCTTTAAAAAATAAACATTTAAGTTTACTCCAATTAAAACCCCAAACAGGAAGAACCCATCAATTAAGAATACATTGCGCTTCACTAGGCTGCCCTATTTTGGGCGACAAACTTTACGGAAAACAAGGATTAATACTCAAACATAAAGGCTTGTTTCTTTCCGCTGTTTCCATTACTTTTGCACATCCGAGAACAAAAAAATCCATTTCGATTGCAATTCCTACTCCTTACAAATTCTTAAAAAGAATGGAAAACGAAGCATTGAGATTTAAAAAATTTCATTCAAAAAAAGACTAAAAATGCAAGAAACATACCCCGAAAACTATTACATTATTGCTTTGCTAGAAATTTCTGGAATTGGCATCGCTACTGCAAAAAAACTAATCGAACGATATGGTTCGGCACAACAAGTACTCAATCAATCCTTGGAAACTTATAAACTATTGGGAGAAAATGGGAGAAACATAAAAGAAGCATTAGAGAAAGAATACCTCTTTTCTACAGCTAAAGAACAAATCGATTATGCCGAAAAATACAGCATCGAAATACTTAGTTTTTACGATGACAATTACCCCCGAAGACTAAAACACTGTGCAGACGCACCACTTATTCTTTACTACAAAGGAAATACCGACCTGAACAATACCAAAGTTGTAGGAATTGTAGGAACAAGAAATGCAACCAGTTATGGAAAAAAAATGTGCGAACATATAGTCGAAGAATTGGCAACTCAAAACGTACTTGTAGTAAGTGGATTAGCATACGGAATAGATGTATCCGCTCATAATTTTGCCATGCAATACAATACCCCAACAGTTGGAGTATTAGCACACGGATTAGACTCTATTTACCCAAAAGAACACACTGTTTATGCAAAAAAAATGCTTAAAAACGGAGGTTTACTCACCGAAAACAAAATAAAAACAAGACCAAATAGAGAAAACTTTCCAAAAAGAAACAGAGTAGTAGCTGGAATGTGCGACGCTATAATAGTTGTAGAATCAGCAATTACAGGAGGCTCTATGATTACCGCAAAATTAGGTAACGATTACAACAGAGATGTATTTGCCATTCCAGGTAGATTAGGCGACAAATATTCGGAAGGCTGCAACCATTTAATCAAAATAAACCAAGCTCATTTACTCCAAGCCTCCAAAGACATTGCCTACATTCTAAACTGGAACACCCAGAAAAAGCAACCAAAAGCCATTCAAAAACAACTTTTTGTAGATTTAACAGCCGACGAAACAGCAATTGTTACTATATTGCAAAACAAAGAAACCCTATCAATTGACGAACTAGCAGTCGCTTTAGAATTTCCAATGAGTAAATTATCAACTCAATTGCTTCTACTAGAATTTAAAGGAATGGTCAAACAATTACCAGGAAAAAAATACGAATTAGGATAAAAAAAATGAATATTACAATTTACACAGACGGATCGGCACTAGGAAACCCTGGAAATGGAGGTTACGGAATAGTTTTAATGGCAGGAAAGTTTTACAAAGAATTAAACCAAGGCTACCGAATGACCACCAACAATAGAATGGAACTTTTGGCAGTTATTGTAGCATTAGAAACCCTAAAAGAAGGAGGTCACAATGTAATGATTTACTCCGATTCTAAATACGTAATCGACTCCATAGAAAAACGATGGGTTTTTGGCTGGGTAAAAAAAGGATTTAAAGGTAAAAAAAACTCCGATCTGTGGAAACGATTCTTAAAAATATACCCCAAAAATACCGTTAACTTTACATGGGTAAAAGGACATGCAGGAAACAAATACAACGAAGTAGTCGATAAATTAGCCGTAAAAGCAGCCTACGATAAAGAAAATCACTTAGTAGATGAATGGTTCGAAAAAGAACAAAAGCAGATAAGCGAAGGAATGTTTTAGGGCGTTCGAGCGGGCTATCCGCACTCGCTTTTTTTGTTTTTCTATAATAAAAAAACAAAAAAGAGCTCAAACAAATGCTCCTATCCCTAACGCAAACAAATTAGAAGAACACTTTCTAACTTAATCAAATTAACATTGAAATAGCATTATTTCCCTCTTTATAAACAAACACCTCAACCGATTATTCGACTGAGGCGTTTGTTGT
>CAMZKF010000326.1 GCA_947311095.1 uncultured Flavobacteriales bacterium | reverse complement strand
CAAAAATAACAAGAGTATATAATAATGGAGGCAAATATTATTACACTTATTTTTTTAAAGTTGATAGCACCTATATAAAAGGAGAAGATATGTACTACAATGATAAGTTTCCTGAAATTTTAAAGAAAGAAGAAGAAGGTCTTGTTGTGAAAATTATCTATTCAACAAAGAACTATAACCATTCTACAATAATCTTTGATACAGGTGAATAACCTTAATTATAGAAGTTGGCGTCGTTCAATTTATTATAGGAACAAAAAAAATATACAGACAAGACAAAAAGAACATTAAATTCAAGGTGAAAAATTAAGTAAACTATGCTAAAACCGTTCTATACAAAAAACAAAATTGAAGCAGGATGTGACGAAGCTGGACGAGGTTGTTTAGCAGGTCCCGTAGTTGCAGCGGCAGTTATTTTGCCTCCTGATTTTAAAAACTCGATGCTAAACGACTCTAAATTACTATCCGAAAAAAAGAGAAATTTACTACGCCCTATCATCGAGCAAGAAGCATTGGCGTGGGCAGTAGGTATAGTTGACCACAAGGAAATAGACGAAATAAATATTCTCAACGCTTCGTTTTTGGCAATGCATCGAGCGTTAGACCAATTGTTGATAAAGCCAGAAGCAATCATAATAGACGGTAATCGTTTTAATGCTTACAAAAACATTCCACACGATTGCATTGTAAAAGGAGATTCTAAATACTTTAGCATTGCTGCCGCCTCTGTCTTAGCAAAAACTTACCGAGACGATATAATGGAAAAACTACACCAAGAATACCCTGTTTACGATTGGAAAAAAAACAAGGGCTACCCTACAAAAAGTCATAGAAAAGCCATAGCAGAACATGGAGCTTCGCCACATCATCGCATGACTTTTAAATTACTAGCAGATTGATTTCCTTCTCAAATCAAAGCCTCTCCTGTCATTTCCTTAGGTTGCTCTATATTCATTAACTTTAATAATGTTGAAGCTATATCGGCAAGTTTTCCTTTTTTTACTTTTGTAACGCCTTTGCTGATTACAATCACAGGGACTAAATTGGTTGTGTGAGCTGTATGTGGAGTGCCATCTTCATTCATCATAAGTTCGGCATTTCCATGATCGGCTATAATTACAAATGAATAATCATTTTTTAGCCCCGTTTCTATAACTTGTTTAACACTGTTGTCAACCGTTTCACATGCTTTTATTATTGCTTTCGGTACGCCTGTGTGTCCTACCATGTCGCCATTGGCGAAATTTAGGCAGACAAAATCTACATCGCCTTTTTCTAGTTCGGTACAAAGTTTTTGGGTTACTTCTGGAGCACTCATTTCTGGTTGCAAATCGTAGGTAGCCACCTTTGGAGAATTGACCATTAATCTTTTTTCGCCTTCAAATTCTTTTTCCCTTCCTCCACTAAAGAAAAACGATACGTGTGGATATTTTTCGGTTTCTGCTATTCTTATTTGAGATAAACCTTTGTTACTTATAACCTCTCCAATGGTGTTGATTATACTTTCTTTGTCGTAAACTACTTTTATGCCTTTGTAATTCTTATTGTAATTCGTTATTGTTACATAATACAACGGAATAGTGTGCATCGGAGGTCTATTTTCTTGTGTCAATACTTCTGTAATTTCTCTGCAACGATCGGTTCTATAATTGAAACAAATTACGACATCGTCTTCTTTTATTGTTGATAAAGATGAATTTTCTTTATTAGTGATAACATAGGGCTTTATAAATTCATCCATAACACCTTTGTTGTAACTATTTTGAATAGCTTCTATGGAAGAATGTACTTTCTCGCCCTGTCCTTTTACGAGTAAATCATAAGCAAGTTGTATTCTATCCCATCGTTTGTCCCTATCCATTGCATAGTAGCGCCCTATTACCGAAGCTACTTGCGTTTTTTTATTTTTAATGTATTCTTCCAATTCGGTTAAATATTCTAATCCTGAATCTGGAGCGCAATCTCTACCGTCGGTAAAGGCATGAATAAAGGCTTGATTGTCTCCAATATTTTGTTGTTCCAAAAAATCACATAAAGCATATAAATGTTCTTGCGACGAATGAACACCTCCTTTGGAAACTAGACCGAGTAAATGAATGTTTTTTTTGTTCTCTTTAGCATACTCTACAGCATTGATTAATGTTTTGTTTTGAAAGAAAGAACCCTCTTTTACTGCGTTGTTTATTTTGGACAAATCTTGATAAACAATTCTACCTGCGCCAATATTTAAATGTCCCACCTCTGAGTTTCCCATCTGACCTTCGGGCAAGCCTACGTGTTCGCCAAAAGTAAGTAGTGTGCTGTGAGGATATTTATTGTAAAGAGAATCTACATAAGGAGTTTTGGCTAAAAAAACACCGTCTGTTTTATCGTGTTTTCCAATTCCCCAACCGTCTAATATTATTAATACTGCTTTTTTTGTCATAACTCAACCAATTTCTTTTTTATAAAGATAAGGTTTATTTTGTGAAATAAATATCAAAATGTGTCAAATAAATTCACTAATTTTTCCAAAAAGCTAATCGGTTTGAATCTATTTCGTTGAGGGGATTTTGCGTTAGGGATAGAAACGGCATCCTTTTTTATTTTTCATAAAAAAGATAGAGTGGATAGCCTGTATAAACGCCCAAATAATTGTTAAAACATGGAATAAATAGAAATAATAAGGTATAGTAGGAAAAATAACACTACTTTTGCAAATTAGAACAAACGAATCCAATTCGATGATTGGTAATTTCCACAAAATTTTATCACTATTTATAATTTATTCGAAAGTGGGTTCAACAAAAAAATATTATGACATTTAAAGATTTAGGACTAAGAGACGAAACATTAAGGGCTCTTGAAGATTTAGGATTCGAAAATCCTACACCTATACAAGCGGAGTCTATCCCTCAATTGCTTTCAGAAGAAAGAGATTTAGTAGGTTTAGCTCAAACGGGAACAGGGAAAACGGCAGCATTTGGATTGCCTTTGATTGAAAAAATTGATTTTAGTAAAAAAATAGTTCAAGGGGTTGTAATAGCTCCTACTAGAGAACTAGGTATTCAAATAGCTGAAGATTTTAAAAAATACACAAAATATATAAAAGGAGCTAGTATTGCTACAATATATGGTGGAGCTAGTATTGAAACTCAAGCTAGAGAAGTAAAGAGAGGAGCTCAAATAGTAGTTGCTACACCAGGTCGATTGAACGACATGATTAGACGAAACATGGTGAAGCTAAACCAAGTTAAGGTAGCTATTTTAGATGAGGCGGACGAAATGTTGAACATGGGATTTAAGGAGGATATTGATACTATTTTGGATCAAACTCCTGACGAAAAAAATGTTTGGTTATTTTCGGCTACTATGCCTAAAGAGGTTGCTCGAATAGCAAAAACATACATGGTTGATCCTATTGAAGTTACGGTAGGAACTAAAAATGCAGCAAATACAGATATACACCATGTTTACTATACAATAAACGATAGAAATAGATATTATGCATTGAAAAGAATGCTGGATTTTCACCCTGACATTTACGGGTTAATATTTTGTCGTACTAAACGTTTGACTCAAGAAATTGCAGACAAACTAATGAAAGATGGTTATAGCGCAGCTCCATTACATGGAGATTTATCGCAATCTCAAAGAGATCATGCGATGAAAAAATTTAGAGATAAAACAGTTCAAATATTAGTGGCTACCGATGTGGCAGCTAGGGGAATTGATGTGAATGATATTACTCATGTAATTCATTACAACTTGCCTGAAGAAGTAGAAAACTACAACCATAGAAGTGGTAGAACAGGTAGAGCTGGAAAAAAAGGACAATCGATTTCTTTTGCTTCTGGTAAGGAATTGCGTAGAATAAAAGCCATTGAAAGAGTTATAAAACTAGAAATAGAACACGCAACTATTCCGAGTGGAAAAGAAGTTTGTGAAAAACAATTGTTTGCTTTAATCGATAACGTTAAAAATGTAAAAGTAAAAGAAGAAGAAATAGGGAAGTTTTTACCTGCAATTAACGAACAGTTAGCTGATTTTAGTAAAGAAGATTTAATAAAGCATTTTGTTAGTGCTGAATTTAATCATTTTTTAGAATATTATGATGGAGCTAGAGATTTGAATAGCTCTGTTTCGGATAGAGATAGAGAAAAAGCAGACAGAGGAGATAGAAAAGCTAGAATGACAGATGATTCGAAGCAACGTTTTCACATTACCGTAGGTACAGATGCAGGACTAAACAAAGGAGCTATTTTAAGAATAGTTTGTCAATTTTCAGACATTAGTTCTAGTGAAGTTGGTCGTATAGATTTATTTAGAGAATTTTCGTTCTTTGATGTTGATAAAAAATATGCTGACCAAGTCCTTAACGGAATGGCTGATGCAGATTTTAACGGAGAAAATTTCAAAATCCAACTTGCTAAAAGCAATGGAGGGGGAAGCGGTCATTCATCGAGAAGTGGAGGCGGAAATAGGCGTTCTAGAGGCGGAAGCAATAACGGTGGAGGAAATAGAAGAAGAGAAAAA
Organism: uncultured Flavobacteriales bacterium; assembly: GCA_947311095.1. Classification (GTDB taxonomy): domain Bacteria; phylum Bacteroidota; class Bacteroidia; order Flavobacteriales_D; family Parvicellaceae; genus S010-51. Next base: position 1,706 of record CAMZKF010000326.1, on the reverse strand, counting down.
TCTTCATTTTCTAACAATAGAGGTGGAAGTAGCAACGGCGGAAATCGTGATAGAGATAGTCGAAGAAGAAGAAGATAGTTTTTAACTATTTATAAAAGTACAAAGCCATAAATGATATTCATTTATGGCTTTTTTTATTTACATTAATTAATGATTTTCTGAAGAATTAAAGTTTAATGTATTTCAGAAAAATCTTTAATAAATTTCACTATATTTTTTCTAAAAAGAAAAAATAAAATAATATAAGGCGTTCCCATTAGAATATAAATTCCAATATTAATTCCATTCCCAACAGATAAGTCAGATCCGTCAGACAATTCTATTTGAGCTCGACAAGTTGAGCAACCTTGTGAAAAGGTTTGTATGGTATAAAATACCAAAAATAATAATAGTATGACTTTTTCTTTTTTCATTCTATTTCGAAAGTACTTTAGGTATTTTAAAATAAGTAGAATCCTTTTTAGGTGCATTTTTTAAAGCTTCTTGTTGAGAAACCATAGGTTCGCTAACATCTAGCCTCAAAACATTAACTTCTTTTGTCATGTGAATTAATGGTTCTATTCCGTCGGTATTTACTTCTTCTAATTTGCCTACAAAATCTAACATTTTTGACATGTCACTTTTTATAGCTTCTTTTTCTTTTCCTGAAAAAGAAAGTTTAGAAAGATTTGCTATTTTATCTACAATTGTATCGTTAATTTTCATACTTTTTTAATTCGTTATCTATAACATTAAATGTTTTCTGTTGCAAAGCTACAAAATCTTTAAAATCTTTAGGGTCTATTGGCTTGTGAACTTTTACTTTTGATACACCAGGTTTTGCAGGTCCAAAAATATCGGTGTGATCACTAAATAATCTCCAATTGTTGTAAAATGTAATGGGTACAATCGGAACTCCTGTATCCATAGCTAAGGAAAATGCTCCTCGTTTAAATTTAGCCAGTTGAGGTACATGATCCGAAATTTTCCCTTCAGGAAAAATGACTAAAGATCTCCCTTTAAGTAACTCTTCACCTGCTGGAACGAGGCATTTAGCAGCGTCTTCTTTGCTTCCTCTATATACAGGAATATCGACTCCTCTTTTGAAAAATAAGCTTATAATAGGCCATTTTAATATTTCTGCTTTACCTAAAAAAGCGATATTGTGAGGTAAAACAATATACATTAGAACAATGTCTAAATACGAAAAGTGATTGGGGCAAAAAATAAAAGGTTTGTCTTTGGGAAGGTTCTCTTCAAAAGTTACATCTACTTTTATAAAAACTAACGTACACATTACCCTAGACCAAATCTGTTTAAGTAATATGCCTCGTTTTATTCCTTTTTCACCCCTTACTAAAATTACCATAAAAGGATATAGTAATAAACCTGTGATAAGGTATAAAATTCCAAAATACATTTTGTAAAGAAATCTAAAGATGCCAAATTGTTTTCTCATAGAATGGCAAAGATAGTGTTTTTTTGAAAAGCGAGACAAAGGATAGCTGTGTCTTTGAAATAGAAATATGACCTTTCAAGGCTTATTCTATTTTATAAAGATAATTATTTCATCGTTTTTTTTAGTATAAAACTTGCTTAATACTTCTTTATTTATATCTTTATCAAAATGTATAACCAAATTAATTAAAATTATTATGAAAAATTTATTTATCGGATTAGCAACAATTGCTTTATTAGGAGCAACTTCATGTAAGAAATATCGCACT
>CAMZKF010000325.1 GCA_947311095.1 uncultured Flavobacteriales bacterium | reverse complement strand
TTTTTGTTAGTGTTAGCTAGATTTTATTCATCAACTAGCAAAAAAATAATTCAATTTATTTTTAGCTCATTTTAATATTCATTTGGTTTTATTTTTAGAGTTTTGAAAATATTGAGTCTGTTTTTGTGACATTTCGACGTTTTGAACTATAGATTTTAATTAAGTTCACTTAATAAAAATTCGAATTGCACTATGTTGTTTTTATAGTTAACCCATTGGCTTTGTGTAACCAGCTGTAGGTTAGTACTTTGTGTGTGTTTTTTATTGTTTTTTGAATAATCTGGTTCATTTTGGCTCGTAGTTTGACTAGTCATAATCAAACATTGAAAAAACAATTATTTTTAAAACAAGTGTATTATGGATATGATTAAGAATTTTATTTATGCAGGAGTTGGATTAGCAACTACCACAACCGAAAAAGTAAAAGAAGCTATAAATGATTTAGTTGAAAAAGGAAAAATTTCGGATACTGAAGGAAAAAAAATTATGGATGATTTTTTCAAATCAACAGAAAATACAAAAGAAGAATTTGAGCATAAATGGAATAAGTTAAGTGATACGCTAACTTCAAAATTTGATTTAAAGAAAAATAAAGAAGATAAAGAAGTTGAAGTTTTAAAAAAGAAGATTGCTGAATTAGAGGGGAAATTAGCTAAAAAAGAAAAAAAAGCTCCAGTTAAAAAAGCTACAGCAAAGAAAGTAACAAAAGCACCAGTAAAGAAGGCTACAAAAGTTACGGCAAAAAAAACAGTAACAGCAAAAAAGAAATAAATTATTTAAATTAAGAACAACAAAAATTAAAAGATATGGATTTAGTTAAAACATTAGCTTACGCAGGATTAGGATTAGCAGCAGAAACAAACGAAAAAATAAAAGAAAAATTTGAAGCGTTGGTTGAAAGTGGAAAAAAAGCAGATTCTGAAGGGAAAAATATAGTGGGAGATTTCTTTAAAACAGTAGATTCAACAAAAGAAGATTTTGAAACAGAATTTAATAAAAATAAAGAGAAATTAGAAGAAAAATTCCCAATCATCAAAGAATTAGAAGAAAAATTAAACAAAACAAAAGAAGAAGTAACTTCTAAAATTGATGAAACAAAAGCAGACTTAACTGAAAAAGCTAAAGTCGCAAAAAATGATTTTACTTCTAAAGTAAAAGAAACAAAAGAAGACATTACAAAAAAGGTTTCAAACCTTAAAAATAGTAATAAAGAAGCTAACGTTGCTGAATAAGTAACGTAGTGTGTGTAGTAGTTTTAGGCAAAATGCCCTATTGACAATTGTCGATAGGGCATTTTTGTTTTCCTAAATTAAAATATTTTAAGTTTGAATTTGAATAAAATGTATCCTAACTGTAAACAATAAAATTAATTGTATTGTCCTTCGTTGTCTAATCCTTTTTTTGAAAACTTAGCTTTAACCATTGCAATTGCCCCCCAAGTAGCCCAAGCTCCAACAAAAGACATTAAAAATGTTAAAACCCAAAAGGCCAAAGCCATAAATATTAAAAAAATTGCTAATCCTATGTACATAATTCGTAAATTTGTTAATTAATTAATCACAAAGTTATAATAAATTATTAATATTATGGAATATAGAATAGAAAAAGACACAATTGGAGAGGTAAAAGTTCCCGCAGACAAATATTGGGGGGCTCAAACAGAACGTTCTCGAAATAATTTTAAGATTGGACCTTCGTCCTCTATGCCTAGCGAAATAGTATCTGCTTTTGCTTATTTAAAAAAATCGGCAGCATATGCAAATTGCGAATTAGGAGTACTTTCCGAAGAAAAAAGAGATTTAATCGCAAAAGTATGTGATGAAATAATAGCTGGAAAATTAAATGACCAATTTCCCTTAGTTATTTGGCAAACTGGTTCGGGTACACAAAGTAACATGAACGTAAACGAGGTGATAGCCAATAGAGCTCAAGTACTTTCTGGAAGAAAAATGGGAGAAGGAGAAAAAGTTTTAGCTCCAAATGATGATGTAAATAAATCTCAGTCGAGCAACGATACTTTTCCTACTGGAATGCACATTGCGTGTTACAAAATGATTGTAGAAAAAACAATTCCAGGAGTAACAGCATTGAGAGATACATTGTTAAAAAAATCATTGGAATTTTCAGATGTTGTAAAAATTGGACGTACTCACTTAATGGATGCAACTCCTTTGACGTTAGGACAAGAGTTTTCAGGGTATGTTTCTCAATTGAACCACGGGCTAAACGCTTTGAACAGTACTTTAAGTCATCTTGCTGAATTAGCACTGGGAGGAACAGCCGTTGGAACAGGATTGAATACACCTAAAGGTTACGACGTTTTAGTAGCTAAAAAAATAGCCGAATTTACTCAATTGCCTTTTGTTACTGCTGAAAATAAATTTGAAGCATTAGCTGCGCACGATGCAATTGTAGAAACACATGGAGCTTTAAAGCAATTAGCGGTTTCACTAAACAAAATAGGAAACGATATTCGTTTATTAGCTTCTGGTCCACGTTCTGGAATTGGAGAAATTAACATACCAGCAAATGAACCAGGTTCTTCTATTATGCCTGGGAAAGTTAATCCTACACAGGCAGAAGCTTTGACAATGGTTTGTGCTCAAGTAATGGGCAATGATGTAGCTATTGCAGTTGGAGGAATGCAAGGTCATTACGAATTAAATGTATTTAAACCGATGATGGCTTATAATTTCTTACAAAGTGCAGAGTTAATAGGAGATGCTTGTGCTAGTTTTGACGTTAATTGTGCTCAAGGTATTGAACCGAACCAAAAAAGAATAGATGAATTATTGAATAATTCATTGATGTTAGTTACCGCTTTAAATACAAAAATAGGTTATTATAAAGCCGCAGAAATTGCAAATACAGCACATAAAAACGGAACTACATTAAGAGAAGAAGCTATTCGCTTGGGGTATGTTCCTGCTGAAAAATATGACGAATGGGTTAACCCTAAAGATATGACGGGATCGTTATAAATAATCAATTTAACTAAAACGATTCGTAAGAATTAATAGGTAAACGTTTATTTATACCAATCAATATTCAATTGATATTAAAAGCCGACTTGTTTAAACAAGTCGGCTTTTTTTGTTAACTTTAGGAACGAATAAAACTACACATTAACCAATTCTGAACTCAAAATTAGATTTGGAATAAAATCACACTAATAATGAAAAACAAACACTTACAGCCAGAAAGCTTAATGATGTCTTATGGATATAAGCCCGAGCTTTCTCAAGGAGCTGTAAAAACACCTATTTTTCGAACTTCTACTTTTGTATTCAATACCGCAGAGGAAGGAAAAGCTTTTTTTGAAGTTGCTTACGGATTGAGAGAAAAAGGAGAGCATGAAGAAATGGGGTTGATTTACAGTCGATTAAATAACCCTGATTTAGAAATACTTGAAAATCGGTTAACACTTTGGGATAAAGCCGAAGATTGTGCTGTTTTTGAAAGTGGAATGGCCGCTATTTCAACTGTTTTGCTAGAGTGTTTAAGTCCTGGAGATTTATTGTTGTATAGCTCGCCTGTTTATGGAGGTACTGATTTTTTTATCAAAAATATTTTAACTAAATATGGGATCAATGTAGTTGGTTTTAGGGCAGGACAAACTAAAAAAGAAATTGTAGAAATATTAAAAGCATCTGGTTTAAGCGATAAATTAGCTTTAATTCATATTGAAACTCCTGCCAACCCAACAAATGCATTAATAGATATTAACATGTGTAGAGAAATAGCCGATGAGTTTTCTGGTGGAGATAAGAAAGTATTAGTGGCTGTAGATAATACATATATGGGACCTTTGTGGTCTCACCCCTTAGAACATGGAGCCGATTTTGTATTATATTCGGCAACTAAATATATAGGCGGTCATAGCGACATAATAGCTGGAGCTTGTTTAGGTTCTAAACAATTAATGAAACGAATAAAAGGACTTCGTACATTCTTGGGAAATATGACAAGTCCTTGGACTGGATGGCTTCTGATGAGAAGTTTAGAAACGCTAAAACCTAGAATGGAAACACAAGCTCGAAATGCAGCAAAGGTGGCTGAATTTTTACAACATCATACTCAAGTTGAAAAAGTGTATTATTTAGGTTTTATTCCAAAGGAAGATAAATTAAATTATACCATTTATAAAAAACAATACAACAGTCCAGGAGCAATGTTGGCTTTTGATATAAAAGGAGGGGAAAAAGAAGCTTTTAAATTCTTAAATCAATTAAAATTAATCAAATTAGCCGTTAGTTTGGGGAGTACGGAAAGTCTTGCGCAACACCCTGCAACTATGACGCATATTGATGTTTCTGACGAAGATAAAAAAGCGAATTTTATAAGTGAAAAATTAATCCGAATATCAATAGGTGTTGAAAATCATGAAGATATTATTTGGGATATTGAACAGGCATTAGCATCGATAAACTAAATTTTTTATTATTAATAGTTTTTATATAAAAAAAATAATTAACTTAGAGTTTAAATTTTAAAATAAAGCATCGTGAAAAAAATAACTTTTACATTAGCATTATTAGCATTGGCTTTTGGAGTAGATTCTTGTAAGAAAGGGTGTACTAATCCTAAAGCGTATAATTATAACGCAAAAAAGAAAAAAGACAACGGTTCGTGTAAATTATACACAAGTGTTACATTACACAGTATTGATATTGCAACTATTCCGGCACGTAATAGTCACGGGCATCTTTGGGATGATGGATATGATGGAGATTTAGATAATGATAATACAAAGCCAGATTTAAGAGTAACTTTTAGTGCAGAAGGAGGTTATTCAGATGTGTCTAGTTCTACTTTTTATACCGTAGAACCTAGCAATGTTAACAAAACAAAAACATTAACAAGTCCATTAAGCATAACCGATTGGGAAAACAAAATATTTTGGGCTTATTTTTATGAACGAGACGGGTCTTATTATTCCCCTCACTATGAATTAATCGATTCAGTAGAAATAAGACCTTTCTTAGATTCTGACTCCGATAAATTTAGAGATACCTTAGAAATTTCTTCTGGAAGTATATCTTTTACAGCAAATATGGCTTGGAATAAAGACTAGGGATTTTCTAAAAAAAAATATTGTAATTGGTGCAATATTTTGAAATAACAGTATAAAAAAAAGCAAGGTTTCTGTGATATTCACAGAAACCTTGCTTTTTTTATAACCATTAATTTGGTTTCAGTATATCTCAATATTTTTTATTGATGATATACCAAAAGAACATCAAAATAAGCTAAATAAACCGTTTCTTTTTAGCTCATTTTAATATTCATTTGGCATCATAGGTTTTCGTTCTAAAAAGTCAAAAAACGTATTAGTATTGGTGTAACATAGTTTTGAGACACGCAAACATAGCATTAGTTATGGTGAATGTCAAAAAACGAGCATTACCAATAATGGAGTGCAGTTAGGCTTTGTCGTAGAAATATTTTTACGGACTATTATCAATATAAAAAGTAAAATGTAAAAATGCAATAGAGTAGTTAGGATAAAATTATTCAAAATCAAAAAAAAATAACTATCTTTGAAAGAGACATTTTAAGCACACAATAAATGAGCAAAGATTATACATTATCTCCTCGAATAGATCAAGTAGGAGTAAACGACAGAATAGAACGAATCACCAAAAGAAGTCTAAAAAAAGAAACTAAAATGAAAGGTTTACTTATGGCTTTAAACATGATTGATTTAACAACACTAGAAGGCGCTGATACCGAAAACAAGGTAAAGCAAATGTGTTACAAAGCACAAAATTTACATTCCGATTATCCAGATTTGCCGACTACGGCAGCTGTTTGTGTTTATCCAAATTTTGTAAAAACGGCAGCGAAAGCAGTAGAAGGATCAGGCGTAAAAGTAGCATCAGTTGCAACCGCTTTTCCAAGTGGTCAATCGAGTTTAGAAATAAAATTATTAGATACCAAAATAGCCGTAGATAATGGAGCCGACGAAGTAGATATGGTTATTAGTCGAGGTCGTTTTCATTCGGGAGATTACAACTTCGTATTCGACGAAATAGCAACCATAAAAGAAGCTTGTGGAAACGCAAGGCTAAAAGTTATTCTTGAAACAGGCGAACTAGGAACGTTAGACAAAATAAGAAGAGCCAGCGACATCGCTATCGATGCAGGAGCCGATTTTATAAAAACATCAACAGGTAAAATTCAACCAGCAGCAACATTGCCCTTTACATCGGTGATGTTAGAAGCTATAAAAGACCATTACTACGCCACAGGAAAAATGGTGGGGATGAAACCAGCAGGAGGAATTTCTAATGCAAAATTAGCCTTACAATACTTATTATTAGTAAAAGAAACCTTAGGCGATAAATGGTTAACCAACGAATGGTTTAGATTTGGAGCTAGTAGCCTAGCTAACGATGTAGTCATGCAAATAGCAAAACAAAGAACAGGAGAATATCAATCAAAAGATTATTTCTCAATAGATTAATTATATGTATTTATTTTTTGACACCGAAACAACAGGCTTACCTAAAAACTGGAAAGCTCCTGTAACAGATATCGATAATTGGCCTCGAATGATTCAAATAGGTTGGCTATTATGCGATTCCGAAGGAAATAGATTATCAACAGGAAATCACATAATCAAACCCGAAGGATTCGACATACCCAAAGGCGCATCAGACGTTCATGGTATTACAACCGAAATGGCAATAAAAGAAGGAAAACCTTTAATAGACATTCTAAACGAATTTAACGATTTGATTGAAAAATCAGAAGGAATTGTAGCGCACAATATCAATTTTGATAAAATGATTTTGGGAGCAGAGTTTATTCGAAAAGGAATAGACAGTTCTTTTGAAAAAAAGCCTAAAATTTGCACCATGCAATCTTCAACTTCGTATTGCAATATACCAGGACGATATGGGGCAAAATGGCCTACATTATCAGAATTACACATTAAACTTTTTGGAAAAGATTTTGAAGGAGCACACGATGCTTTTGCCGATATTGAGGCTACCGAAAAATGTTTTTGGGAATTGAAAAAGTTAAATGTTATTAAATAAGAAAATTCACTTTTAGACAAAAAAAAGATGACAAAGAAAAAAGAGATAGCGATAGATTTAAACTCCACTTGGGAATTTGCTCCTGCGCCAGAAAGTACCGCTCACATAAAACTAAAAAAGAAATACGATTTATTTATAAACGGAAAATTTGTAAAACCAAAATCGGGAAAATACTTTAAAACCATAAATCCCACAACAGAAGAAACCTTAGCAGAAGTAGCCGAAGCAGGACAAGAAGACGTAGATTTGGCAGTAAAATCGGCTAGAACAGCCTATAAAGAATGGTCTAAACTAACAGGAAAAGAAAGAGGAAAATATATTTTTAGAATAGCACGTTTAATGCAAGAACGAGCAAGAGAATTTGCCGTAATCGAAGCATTGGACGGAGGTAAACCAATTAGAGAAGCTAGAGATATTGACGTGCCGTTGGCAGCTGCTCATTTTTTCTATTACGCAGGTTGGGCAGACAAATTAGAATATGCATTCCCCAATAGAAAACCAAAATCTTTGGGTGTCGTAGCTCAAATTACCCCATGGAAATTCCCTATGCTTATGGTTGCTTGGAAAATAGCACCAGCCCTAGCCGCAGGAAATACCGTAGTTTTAAAACCAGCAGAAACCACCTCCTTAACCGCATTAAAATTAGCCGAATTGTTTAAAGACGCAGGATTGCCTGACGGAGTTGTAAACATAGTTACAGGTTACGGAAAAACAGGAGCCATGATGGTCGAACATCCCGACATTAATAAGGTAGCCTTTACAGGTTCTACTGGAGTAGGAAAAATAATAATGAAAGCCATTGCAGGGACAAGCAAAAAATCGACGATGGAATTGGGAGGCAAAGCCGCCAATATTATTTTCGAAGACGCTCCAATCGACCAAGCAGTAGAAGGAATCATAAACGGAATATTTTTCAATCAAGGACACGTATGTTGCGCAGGGTCTCGTCTATTTATACAAGAATCTGTTTACGATTTGGTCATGCGAAAACTAAAAGATAGAATGGAAAACCTAGTAGTAGGCGACCCGTTAGATAAAAACACCGATGTAGGAGCAATCAATTCAAAAAAACAACTAGACGTTATCGACAACTACATTAAGTCAGGAATAGCCGAAGGATGCGAAATCTATCAACCAGAAGGAAGCTTACCAAAAAAAGGATATTGGTGCAAACCAACCCTATTTACCAACGTAGCACAGTCCAATAAAATAGCCTCAGAAGAAATTTTCGGACCCGTTTTAGCCATTCAAACCTTTAGAACCGTAGCCGAAGTTATCGCAAAAGCAAACAACACCCCCTACGGATTATCAGCAGGAATATGGTCAGACAAAGGTTCAAAAGTATTTAACATGACCAGCAAAATGAGAGCAGGAGTAGTATGGGCAAACACCTACAACAAATTCGATCCAACCTCACCATTTGGAGGATACAAAGAAAGTGGACACGGACGAGAAGGAGGCGTACAAGGACTAGAACCCTACCTAAAATTTGAATAATAAGGGCGTGCCCCAAGGGTCGGGTCGTCCGCTATATCTTTTTTGTAAAAAAAACAAAAAAGGATGCCGCTCCCACCCCTCAC
>CAMZKF010000324.1 GCA_947311095.1 uncultured Flavobacteriales bacterium | reverse complement strand
GATAGAAGCTGCAAAAGCAGCATGGGATAAATTAGATGAGTTATCAACAAATAAACTCAGAAATGTAGCTTAATTACTATTTTTATGCGTAACATCAGTTAAAATAAGAAAATAAAGTGATTCTATTTAGGTTTTTTGATATAAAAATAACATTTTTGCAACAAATAAATATTATTTATGGTATTACCAATTATAGCATACGGAGCTCCTGTTTTGAAAAAAGAATGTGAAGAGTTTAATGAAGGGGAAGATATATCAAAGTTAATAGCAGATATGTTTGACACAATGTATAATGCTTCAGGAGTAGGGCTTGCCGCACCTCAAATAGGACTTGCAAAACGTCTTTTTTTGGTTGATGCAGCTCCATTTGGCGAAGAAGAGCCAGAAAATGAAATAGAAGCTAAAAATTTCGAAGTACTTAAAAATTTCAAAAAAGTATTTATAAACCCAATTATAGAAGAAGAGTCTGGAGAAAAATGGGATTTTTCAGAAGGTTGTTTAAGTATTCCTGGAATTAGAGAAAAAGTAAATAGGCATAGTGTTATAAAAATCTCTTATTTCGATGAAAATTGGAAGTTTAAAGAAGAGACTTATACAGGGGTTGCTGCAAGAATTATTCAGCACGAATATGATCATATAGAAGGTATATTATTTACCGATTATTTAACACCGCTAAAAAAACGTTTACTAAAAAGAAAATTAAACGATATAGCAAAAGGTAAAGTTCGTGTAAATTATCGAATGAAATTTACGATTAAATAATAATTATTACTATCTTGTGGTATAATTGTAAAAAAAAATAAAAAGCACCCCCAACAAAACAGAATAAAATGAAAAAAATAATAATACTTATTTCAGTCAGTATATTTGCACTTAGCTGCGGTAATAACGAAGAGAAAAAAGGAGAGGGAAAACAGGAGGTAGCGAGTCATGCTGAAACCAAACATGAAGTAGATCCTGCTAAAGAAAAAGCCGAATTCGAAGAGCTAAAAGAGCTAGAAGATCACCTTATGAATAGTGACTTAACCATAGATATTAGCGTAGCTAAAGATTTATACAAGAAAGCGGCAGCGTTTGCTAAAAATTATCCTAAAAGCGCTCATTTAGAAGCTGCGCTTGATTATGCAGCTAAAGGTGCTGAAAATGGAGGGTTATATTCTGAAGCTGTTGAAATGTATCATCAGCTAGGTAATGTAATGCCTGAGTCAAATAAAACACCAATTTATATGTATGAAAAAGGAAAGGTGTTGGAAGACAAAATGCAAAATAAAGAAGCTGCAAAAGCCGCTTACAAAGAATTGATAAAACGTTATCCTCGAAATCCTTTGTCTAAAGATATGAAGTCGTACCTGAAAAATGGAGTGATTGATATGACGAAAGAAGAGAAAATAAAATATTACGAAGAACGAGGGAAAAAATAATTTTTATAAAAAAGAATCAAACAATATTTTGGTTCTTTTTTTTGCTTTATGAAGTACGTTTTAGTTTTTATAGTAAGTTGGTTATTGATAGGTTGTTTATCGACTAAAGGAGTGAGTCAAAAAAGAAGCTATCAAAAACTAATCAATATAGAAAGTAAACTAGTCAACAAGGACTTAAGTATTAACTCTAAAAAAGCTAAGAAACTGTATAGATCGGCCTTGGCATTTAATCAGCGATATCCGAGTAATAAAAATAAAGAAGCTGTTTATGTTTTTGCAGCAAAAAGTAGCGACGGATTAAATTGGAATAAAGAAAATATTAAAATTATAGATACTTTATTGTCTGAATTTCCAAACTCAAAACAATGTCCTGTTTATTTATTTAATAAAGGTAAAATATACGAAGAAAAACTACATGATATTGAAAAGGCTAAAATGATTTATAAAAAAGTAGTTAAGCTCTATCCTAATTCAATTATAGCGAAAAATTTGATTGATTATTTAGCATTTATTTCAAAATCAGAACAAGAAAAAAACAATTTTTAAAATCGAATCCTTAAATGAAAAAATATTATTTATTATTGCTTACTCCATTTTTATTATCCAATTGTACAAACGATACAAATACAACAACATTGAAGACACAGACAGAAATAGCTCCTCCAATTTGCGAAAAAAAATCTAAAGAATTAGTAGCTCACGGAGATGTAAGAATTGATAATTACTATTGGTTAAACGATAGGTCTAATCCTAAAGTAATTGAATACTTGAACAAGGAAAATGAATACACTGAAGAAAAACTAAAAAAAACAGAATCGCTTCAGAAAGAATTGTACAACGAAATAAAAGGACGGATTAAAGAAGATGATCAGTCCGTGCCTTATTTTTACAATGGGTATTATTATATCTCTCGTTTTGAAAAAGGAAGTGAATACATTATAAAAAGTAGAAAGAAGGGCTCTTTAGATGCTAAAGAAGAAATACTTTTAGATTGTAACGAGTTAGCAAAAGGACATGAATTTTTTCAGTTAGGAGACAACGAGATTAGTAGAGATAATAAAATAATAGCCTATTCATCGGATATTGTTTCTAGACGATTATATGATATTCATTTTAAGAATTTAGAAACAGGAAAGCTTTATGCAGATGAAATTCCTAAAACAACAGGGGGGATAACGTGGGCGAACGATAATAAAACCATTTTTTATACTTTGCAAGACGAAGAAACATTACGCTCTTATCGTATAATGAAGCATGTTTTGGGTACGCCAGTGAGTGAAGATGTGTTGGTTTATGAAGAAAAAGATGAGGAATTTGATTGTTATGTTTATAAAACCAAATCTGAAAAATATATTGTTATAGGGGCGTCAAGTTCTCTAACATCTGAATATCAAATTCTAAATGCAGATACGCCTAATGAAAAGTTTGAATTATTTGCTCCACGAAAAGAAGAATTAGAATACGATATTTATCATAAAGATAATCACTTTATAATAAAAACCAATCTAAAAGCTCCTAATTATAAAGTGATGATAGCTCAAGAAAATAAAACTCAAGTGGAAAATTGGAAAGATTTTCTTCCTTATGATTCAGAGATTCTGACAGAAGATATCGACTTGTTTGATGAATATATTGTGATTGGAGAAAGAAAAAAAGGATTAACTCAATTGAAAATAGTGAAGCTAGAGGATAAAAGTTTGTATTATATTCCTTTTAACGACCCTACTTATATTGCCGAAACATCGACTAATATAGATTTTAATACTAAAAAATTAAGGTATAATTACAATTCGCTGACGACTCCAAATTCAACCATAGAATTTGATATGGAGACTAAAAAGCAAATTGTATTGAAGCAACAAGAAGTGGTAGGAGGTTATAACCCTTCGGATTATATTTCGAAACGATTGTTTGCAACGGCACGAGATGGAGCAAAAATTCCAATATCACTGGTTTATAAAAAAACGACAGAACTCAATGGGGAAACTCCGTTGCTTCAGTACGGATATGGTTCTTATGGGTATAATATAGATCCTTCATTTAGCACTAGCCGATTGAGCTTGTTGAATAGAGGTTTTGTATTCGCAATTGCCCATGTTCGAGGAAGTCAAACATTGGGGCGGTCATGGTATGAAAATGGAAAATTCCTAAAAAAGAAAAATACTTTTTATGATTTTATAGATTGCTCTAAATTTTTAATAAAAGAAGGTTACACAGCTCCAGATAACTTGTTTGCCGAAGGAGGTAGCGCAGGAGGGTTGCTAATGGGAGCTATTATTAATTATAATCCAGAATTATATAAAGGAGTCATCGCTGCTGTACCTTTTGTTGATGTGGTAACAACAATGCTCGATGCTTCAATCCCATTGACAACAGGAGAGTATGAAGAATGGGGGAATCCAAACGATAAAACATATTATGAATACATGAAATCGTATTCCCCTTATGATAATGTAAAGTCTCAAAACTATCCAAATTTACTTGTTACAACAGGATTGCACGATTCTCAAGTTCAATACTGGGAACCTGCAAAATGGGTGGCTAAATTACGAGAATTAAAGACTGATAAAAACCTATTATTACTTAAAACAAATATGAAAACAGGACATAGTGGAGCGAGTGGAAGGTTCGAATATATAAAAGAAATAGCATTGGAATATGCATTTATATTGAGTCTTGTAAATAAAAAATAAAATAAAAGAGGTGTTTATGTTTTCTATTCTCAAAAAAAAGAATTAGATTTGCAACCCTCTATATTCTTAAATGGAATATTTAGAGGATTAACAAAAAAAATTAAATAACTTATGTACGCAATTGTAGACATAGCAGGGCAACAATTTAAAGTAGAGAAAGATCAATATTTATTTGTTCATCAACTACAAGGAGAAG
>CAMZKF010000323.1 GCA_947311095.1 uncultured Flavobacteriales bacterium | reverse complement strand
TGGATGATGCATTGCATGATAGCGTTTTGTTTCTTCGTCCCATTCCAATAGAGGAAAATCCATAACCCAAAGTGGTTTAAAGACTTTCGGGTCTCTTAATCCTAGTTCTGTTCCCATGTGAAGTCTCAAATCGTTCATTTGACTTCTAACTTTATCGGTATCGCCACTTAATACGAGTATTAAATCGCCAGCTTTGGCATTACATTTTCCTGCCCATTTAGCCAATTCTTCTTGGTTGTAAAATTTATCTACTGAAGATTTGTAAGTTCCATCTTCATTACATTTTACATAAATCATTCCTGTAGCTCCTACTTGTGGACGTTGTACCCATTTGGTTAATTTGTCCAGTTGTTTTCTCGAATATCCTGCGCAACCTTCAGCGTTTATCCCCAATACCAATTCAGCATCATCAAAAATAGCAAAGTCTTTGCCTTTTACCAATTCGTTCAAATTATTGAATTTCATATCAAAACGAATATCAGGCTTATCCGAACCATATATTTCCATACATTCATCATAAGTCATACGAGGAAATTCTTCTGGAAATTCTAAGTCTTTAACAGTGTTAAATAAATGTTTTATGAGTCCTTCAAAAGTTTGAATAATATCTTCCTGCTCTACAAATGCCATTTCGCAATCAATTTGTGTAAACTCAGGTTGACGGTCAGCCCTTAAATCTTCGTCTCTAAAACATTTTACAATTTGATAATAACGGTCATAACCACTCACCATTAACAATTGTTTGAAGGTTTGTGGTGATTGTGGAAGGGCGTAAAACTCGCCTTCGTTCATTCTACTTGGAACTACAAAATCCCTAGCTCCTCCAGGTGTTGATTTTATTAAGTAAGGTGTTTCAATTTCTATAAATTCTAGTGAATCTAAATATTTACGAGTTTCCAAACCAATTTTATTCCTAAGCAATAAGTTATTTTTCAAAGGATTTCTTCTTAAATCCAAGAAACGATATTTCATTCTTATCTCATCGCCACCATCAGTCTCGTCTTCAATTGTGAACGGAGGAAGTTTTGCTTCTTTTAATATGGTTAAATCGGTAATTGTAACTTCAATTTCTCCCGTAGGATTGTTCTTGTTTTTACTTTCTCGTTCTATAACCTTTCCTGTCGCCTGTATTACGTATTCACGTCCCAAAGTTCTTGCTTTTTCACACAATTCAGCATTGGTTTCCATGTTAAATACTAGTTGTGTAATTCCGTATCGGTCTCTAATATCCACAAAGGTCAATCCTCCTAAGTCTCTCGATTTTTGAACCCAACCGCAAAGTGTTACTTCTTCGTTTACGTTATTTATCCTTAATTCTCCGTTTTTATGTGATCTATACATTTATATAATATTGTATTACGTTTTTTATGATTAAAATTCAAAGATACTATTTCTTACAAAGTTTTGAAGTATAATTGATTCTAAAACTATTAAATCTTAATGTTTGCAATTTTTATGTTCGTGTTTTTTAGGAACAGGGTCGTATCCAGACTCTCCCCAAGGGTGGCAAGTCGATAGACGTTTTATACCTAGCCATATTCCCTTGAAAGGACCCCATATTTTTACTGCCTCTACGGTGTAATTAGAGCAAGTAGGTTCGTGCCTACAAGTCGGAGGAAATAGAGGTGAAATCAAGAGTTGATAAAGCCTTATAGGAAGTAATACGATGTAACTTAAAATTGTTTTCATGTCTAATGTGCAAGGTAGTTATAAAAATTAATTATTTGGGCGTTCGAGCGGGCTATCCGCTATATCTTTTCTATAAAAAAATAGAAAAGGATGCCGCTCTTATCCCTAACGCTATTCAAAATGTGATAAAAACACCTATCTTAATAAGTATGAATATGTTTCGCTATTTACATTTTTTTTTAGGATTCTATTCATAGTATTCTTGTCTTCATTTTTTGAAATAAAAAAGAGAGAACAACCTTGTGAAACTAATCATTTAATTATAGAACTAGAGTCTGGTCGGAAATACATCAAAATAAAAAATGTTTTTTATTACGCTATTTTTATGTTTTAATCATAAAAAACTACACTATTGATGGGTTAACTTTAATTGAAAATTGACGATCTCAAAAACATAAAATATTAATTCATCAATAGTTATATAAATTTAAAAAGTATCAGTTTGCCCTGCATACTTATTGTTGATTCTCAACTTTTCAAAAAAAAATCGTATTTTTGTCAATTCACAAGGAATTTTTATATGAATAAAATTAAGAAAATCTATCTAATACCAGGTTTAGCAACAGACGGAACAGCCTATAAAGGGTTAATATCTGAATTGAATATACCTTGCGAAGTGATAGAGTTTAAAGAGTTGGATGAGAATGAGTCGTTGAATCAATATGCTAAAAAAATGAGTGCTTCAATTGATGATTCAGAACCTTTTGCATTGATAGGAACATCTTTTGGAGGTCTTTTAGCAACTGAAATTGCTAAATTTAAACATCCAGAACGGTTAATTTTAATTTCTTCTGCAAAAAATAGGGAAGAGCTAAATCCAATTATGAAAATAAAAGGAGGTCATTTCTTTGTGTCAATGATTCCAGATACAATAATGAAACAAATTGTAACCAAAGGATTTCATTTAACATCAATGGTTCGAAAATCGTTTAAAAATATATACAATGACGAGACTAAAGCTATGGTAGCAAAAAGCCACGGTAGTTTCGACAAATGGATAATGCAACAAATAAACGGATGGGATAGTGATTTCGAACATCAAAATATATTGCATATTCATGGAGATAGTGATATTGTTTTTCCTATAAAATATATAGGAAATTGTTATGTTATAAAAGGAGGTACTCACGCCATGCTAATTAATAAATCAAAGGAAATAGCACAAGTAATTTCACGTTTTTTACATTTACCTCCAAAGGAAGACTAAATGTTAAAAACTATAAACTTAAAATATAATTACACCAATGAAGTTCAACTTTCGTTCCCCAATATGGAATTTGAACAAGGTAGTCAAGCTCTAATTCTTGGACGCAGTGGTTGTGGAAAAACAACTTTATTGCATTTATTATCAGGGTTGTTAAAACCAAGTGAAGGAGCTGTGTTTATTGGAGGTACTGATTTAAATTTATTATCGGGTTCTAAATTAGACTTTTTTAGAGGTCAAGAAATAGGTATTGTTTTTCAAACACCCCATTTTATAGATGCTTTAACAGTTAAAGAAAATTTGTTTTTAGCCCAAACCTTGGCAGGAAATAAAAAAGATTTAGCTTCTATTTCTAATTTGTTAGCCGATTTAAGTATTTTGGATAAATTAAATGTAGGAACTAAAGAGTTGAGTCAGGGGCAAAAACAACGGGTTAGTATTGCTAGAGCATTAATCAATTCCCCAAAATTAATCCTTGCCGACGAGCCAACTTCTGCACTAGATGATGATAATTGTGTTGCGGTTGTTAATTTGTTGAAAACACAAGCAAAAAAACACAATGCAACCTTATTAATTGTGACTCACGATAATCGTTTGTCTAGTTCATTTGATTTAAAAGTACAGCTATGAATATCTTAAAAATTAGTTGGAAAAACATTGTATATAGACCACTTTCTAGTGGGTTGTCACTCATGCTTTTAATGTCTGGAATTATAATTATATTAATCACTTTATTGACTTCTCATCAAATAAATGAAAAATTCAGAAACAATGCAGGAGGTGTTGATTTGATTATAGCAGCAGAAGGTAGTCGATTACAATCAGTATTGTGTAATTTATATCAAATAGATAAACCTACTGGGAATATTAATTACGCTCGAACAGGTTTTGCTCGTATGCATCCAATGGTCGATAAAGCTATTCCAGTTTCTATTGGAGATAATTATAAGTCTTATCGCATTCTTGCTACAACACACGATTATGTTAATTTGTATAAAGGAAAAGTAGCTAAAGGAAAACTTTGGAAAAAACCATTAGAAGCTACAATTGGAAGTGAAATAGCAAAGAAGTTTAACCTTAAAATCGGGGCTAAATTTGCAGGAGGACACGGATTAGGGGAGTCAATAGAAGAACATAAAAAACAACTTTACACTGTTGTAGGAATTTTAGAACAGTCCAATACAGTATTAGATAATTTGTTGTTAACTTCTTTGGAGAGCGTTTGGATTTTACACGCAGGGCATAATCATAATTCTGGAGGAAATTTTGATATCATATCAAAAGAAGAACACGATGCTAATTTAGCAAAGAAAAAAGAGCAGGTTCATCATCAGGAAGCACATCATCATCATGAAAAAACAGACAGTAAAGATTATGATGCTATCTTAAAAGAAATAGACTTTAAAACAAGAGAAGTGACGGCAATGCTGATTACTTATAAAACAACAAGAGCTCGTTTTACATTGCCAGGAATAGCAAACAATACAGACGGTATGATGGCTGCAGAACCGGCTATCGAAATTGCTCAGTTGTTTGAGTTGATTGAACCAGCAATTCAAATTGTAGGAATTATGGCAATGCTTATTATTATAATAGCTTCAGCAAGTATGTTTATTGCAATGTTAAATTCACTTAAAGATAGACAATATGAAATTGCTATTATGCGAATAATGGGAGCTTCAACAATAAAAGTTTTTTCAATGATTCTTTTAGAAGGGTTACTTCTATCTGTTTTAGGTTATATGCTAGGAGTCTTATTTAGTCATCTAGGAATGGAGTTGTTTTCCGATTACCTCGCCAAAAATTATCATTATAGTTTTACAGGTTGGATTTGGTTGAAGGAAGAATGGTATCTTCTTGAAGGAGCAATTTTAATTGGTATAATTTCTGCACTATACCCTGCTATAAAAGCGTATCGAACAGATATATCTAAAACATTATCAAATAAATAATAAAGAAATGAAAAAAATAGGATTAGTAATCGCATTAACAATTGGTTTTTTTGTTTCTGCAAGTAGTCAAACCATTATAACATGGGAAGTTTTAAAAGATGTTACTTTTGAAGAGGTTTTCTCTGAAGAGTTTCAAGGCTACTATAAAGTTCCAAAATTTGGAAAAAAAATAAGTTCTTTAAATGGAAAAAAAGTTCAAATTAGAGGCTATATCATTCCTGTTGATGTAATCCAAGATTATTATGTTTTGTCTGCAAATCCATATAGCTCTTGCTTCTTTTGTGGGGGCGCAGGTCCAGAATCGGTAATGGAGGTTCAAATTTCAGGAAAGCACGATGGATTGAGAATGGATCAAATTATTACTTTTGAAGGAAAGTTGAGGTTAAATCCAGACGATATTTACCAGCTTAGTTATATTTTAGAAGATGCAAAAGTTATAGAGTAACTTATTTTTGCTTTACATTTAGGGTGTCTTGGTGATTTATAAGGTATTTAGGTTATAAGCTTAGCTTTATGGTTTAGTCCGTTTTCGTTATGAAAAGACCATGTCAATAGAATTGGGAAACATAGATTAATTGTCTCCCAATTTTGAACTAAATAAATTTTCAGTATTTACAATTGTAGCAGGTAGTTTGGCTTTGTAATAGAAAAAATAATTTTGGTTAAGGTTGAATTATTTTGAACGTTCCATTTACATTAATAGTTTCTATTGTTCCCATTCCTCCTGTTATTGAATAGCTTGAATTATAAGAACCTTCAAGTATGTATTTTCTTTTTTCTTTTTTCCATGTTCCTTTAATAGAAATAAAGTTTCCGTAATTAAAAGCCCCTGGTTGTGAAAGGGTATTTAAAAACAAAGCGCCTTCAATATTTTCTCCATTTAAGTAAATTGTATTGCCATTTATAACTAATGAATCTTTAGAGGAATGAGTTATATTACAGGTGTAGTTTGTTAGTTCTTCTGTATCATTCCAAGAAAAACCAGCTCTAGTGTGCTTTCTTTCAGAAGTGAAATTTCCATTATATAAACCTTTTGTAGGAGGGGGGACAGTTTTTTTACATCCTAAATTTAAGAATATAATAAATAGAAGCAAGAGGTTTTGAGTGTGTTTGATTTTTCTCATTTTTTTTGTATTAAGTGAATAGATGTTAAGTTTCACAAGGTTGTTCCTTGTATCTTGCATTAAATTCTGTTTTCAAATTTAGTATTTTATTTTTAAAATCGGTAGTTTTTTCTTTAAAAATC
>CAMZKF010000322.1 GCA_947311095.1 uncultured Flavobacteriales bacterium | reverse complement strand
TTATTCATAAGTTTTATAATATTAAAAGACTATCAGAATCATTACTTTAAGAATTTTATAAGTAGAATCCTTTAATAAATGTAACGCTAGACATATCCATTGGATTAATAATAGGACGGATTTCTCCTTCTCTTGGTTGCTTATTGGAAAGCTTTTTATTATTTAAAATTAATAAACTGTAATGGAACGTCAAATTTTGTTTTTCTGCAATGAGCAATTACCGCTTGTAAATCATCTATTTTTTTTCCGTTAATTCTTATTTGATCGTCCATAATAGAAGCTTGAACTTTTAATTTAGTTCCTTTTATGCTTTTAACTATTTTTTTTGCTGTTTCTTTATCAATCCCTTGTTTTACCAGAATGTCTTTTTTTAGCATTTTACCAGCCGCATACTTTTCTTTACCAAAATCCATAGAAGTTGGATCTATTTTATTTTTAACTAAAGCGTTTATAATCATTGTTTCCAACTGATCCATTCTCATATCATTGTCGGTTAATAAGTGCAGTTGGAAAGATTTTTTATCTAATTCTATACTCGAATTTGAACCTTTAAAGTCATAACGGTTTTTCAATTCCCTATTTGCCGAGTTGATTGCGTTATCTAATGTTTGAGTGTCTATTTTACTTACTATATCTAAACTTGCCATAATATTTTCTTTTTTTTCAAATTTAAGAATAATTATTAATTTCTCAACATTCCTACATGTGGAATCCCATCTTCAAGGTAAGATTCTGTAACAACCTTAAAGCCATGTTTTTGATAAAATCCTTTTAAATGTTCTTGAGCTGAAATCTTTATAGGAACTCTTCCATATTTTTGATTTGCTATGTCAAGTGTTTTTTCTAAGAGTAAATCTCCTAGTTTTATTCCTCTACACTTTTGAGCTACAACTACTCTTCCTATTGACACTTCAGGGTAAGTAACGTTTGGTGCAAGCAACCTAGTATAAGCCACTATTTCTCCGTTTTGTTCTCCATAAATATGAATCGCATCTAAATCTTTATTATCTAAGTCTAAATAAATACAATTTTGTTCAATTATAAACACCTCCATTCTAATTTTACCGATATCGTACCATTCTTGTGCTGAAAGTTCAGAAAAATGTTTATTTTTCCAAATTATTAAAGTATTTTTAGTCATTCATTTTTTATTTATCTTCAAAAATAGTAAAATTAATAGCAATAATGAAGCATTCTTCTGTCAACAAATCATGCAAAATGAAAAAAGTAGCTCCCATTGAGCCTCTATCATTGGTAAATGGAATTTTGGAAGGAAACATTGTCGCATTAAGTCAATCGATAACTTTATTGGAAAGTAAATTAGCCAAACATCAGCTAGATGCAAATTTGATTATAGATAAATGTTTGCCTTTTTCTGGAAATTCTATTCGAATAGGAATTACAGGTGTTCCAGGTGTTGGAAAAAGCACTTTTATAGAAGCTTTGGGAAATCATTTATTAGAAAAAGGTAAAAAAATAGCTGTTTTAGCCATTGACCCTAGTAGCCAAAAAAGAGGAGGTTCTATACTGGGAGACAAAACGAGAATGGAAACTTTAGTTAACAATAAAAATGTGTACATAAGACCCAGCCCATCTAAGGGAGCATTGGGAGGTGTAGCTCAGCAGACAAGAGCTTCAATCTTGCTTTGTGAAGCCGCAGGATTTGACGTTGTAATAGTAGAAACAGTTGGTGTAGGACAATCGGAAATAGCGGTTCATGGAATGGTTGATTTCTTTTTATTGCTTATGCTTTCTGGAGCGGGAGACGAACTACAAGGAATCAAACGAGGAATAATGGAAATGGCTGACACCATAGCGATAACCAAAGCCGATGGAGACAATGTCCTTAATGCTAAAAAAGCTCGACAACGCTACAAAAATGCTTTACACCTTTTTCCTGCAAATGAAAATGAATGGATTCCTGAGGTTGTTAATTGTAGTTCATTGAACAATACAGGCATTGAAAATGTCTGGTCTATTATTGAACGATTTGAACGTCATACTAAACTAAAAGGTTTTTTTAACAACAACCGAAATAAACAAGCTAAATTTTGGATGTACGAAAAAATAAATGATGAGTTAAAGCGTCGGTTTTACGAAGATGAAAAAATAGCCAAACAACTTCCCGAACTAGAAGCAAAAATTGTAGCAGGAAAAATAAGCCCATTTACAGTAGCTCAAATATTATTAGACTAATCTTGTTTTTGAACCTATTCCTTATCTATTCTAATTCGAGTATCTACGGTTTTAATACTATTTTCATTTCCAAACAAAGGATTCATATCCATTTCTATAATTTCGGGAGCTACTTGAACCAATTGAGACAACTTTCTAATTACATCAATAAAAATAGCTTCATTAACTCCTTTTTGACCTCTAATACCCTCAATCAACTTATATCCTTTTAGTTGCTTAATCATGGTAGAAGCTTCACTTTTAGAAACAGGAACTAATCCAGTAGAAACATCTTCTAATACTTCTATAAAAATACCACCTAATCCACAAAGAATAGCATGTCCAAATCCTTCTTCCTTTACCACTCCTGCGAATAATTCAACTCCTGAATTCATTTCTTGAATCAAAACTCCTTTAGCTCCGTCTATTTTCATTAGTTCATCAAAGGCTTTATTTGCTTCTATTTCATTTATAATATTGAGTAAAACCCCTCCGACATCGGTCTTGTGAACAGGACCTACAACTTTCATTACTATAGGAAACTTGAAGTTGGATAAATTTGAAGTCAAATCTTGTTTTAATTTAAAAACTTCTTCTTTCACTCTAGGAATTTCTGCTGCATCTAATAACTCAAGAACATCGTTAGCATTTAAAAATCCATTTGATGCTCTATCTATTATCGCTCTTATTTTTTCTTTATTAATGGTTATAACTTCTTCTTTTTCTTCGAGGTGCTTTGGTGTAAAAAAAACTTGAGGTAATGCTCTTCCCAAAACTACTTCATCAGGAAAATTAACATTTCCTTTTTCTAAAAACTTCTTAATTTCTTTTCTAGCATTGTAAACCGATGGTAAAACAGGATAAATAGGTTTAGAACAAACATCTAGTTTAACACTTAATACATTATAAACATTTTCGACATCAAACAAACCAGGACTACCAAAAACGACAACCATTGCATCTATATGGTCAAATTTATGCTCACAATAATCTATAATAATTCCCAATTGCTCCGCTGTACCTGTCGCCAAAAAATCAATTGGATTGGCAACCGAAGAACCTTTATACAAATAAGATAACAATTCTTTTGCATTTTCTCCTTCAATAGCAGGGACTTCCAATCCTCCATGAGTTAAGGCATCTGCCAACATAACCGCCGAACCTCCTGCATGGGTAATTATTGCTATGTTTTTTCCTTTCAGTTCTTTATAATTAAAAACCGATGCTACACTTATTAATTCATCTCTACTACTACAATATACAATTCCTGCTTTTTTGAACAATGCCCTAACTATCATATCTGAACTAGCTATTGCTCCTGTATGCGAAGCTGCTGCACGACTTCCTGCAGCTGAACTTCCTGCTTTTATAGCTGCTATTCTAACTCCTTTATTTATTAATGATTTAGCATGTTTTAATAACTTTTTAGGGTTTTTAATGGACTCTAAATACAATAATTTTATTTTAGAATCCTTCGTTTTATCAAAGTTTTCATCCATATAAGCCAATACATCTTCAACTGCAATTTGAGCTGCATTTCCTACAGAAAACACATTTGCGAATTTCAATCCAAGTTGTAATCCAGCTTCCATTATAAAAACAGCTGTAGCACCCGAACTAGAAATTAAATCGCATCCTTTTTTATCGTATTTTGGAATAGGAGTAGTAAAAACTCCACTGTAATTTTCATTTAAAACTCCGATACAATTAGGTCCTATTAAACTAGCATTAGCAGCATTAATTTTTTCTACAATTTTCGCTTCTTCTACTTGACCTTCCTCTCCTAGCTCTCCAAACCCTGCTGAAAGAATAATGAATGCTTTGGTGTTTTTTGTGTCTATTAGTGTTTCAATAGCATTAAAACAATGCAAAGCTGGGATTACTATTATTGCTAAATCTACTTGAGGCAATTCGTTTACTTCGGAATAACACTGTAAACCTTGAACTTCTTTTTCTTTTGGATTCACAACATATAGACTCCCTTTAAAACCTCCGTCAATTAAATTTTTAATAATTTTTCCACCAGGTTTACTCAAGTTATTAGAACCTCCAACTATTACTATATTATTAGGATTTATTAATTGTGTATTAATCATTTTTTTTGTTTTAGGATTGCGAAGGTAGTTAATCTAAAACACTAGAATAATGACACTTGTCAGATTTTTGTTTTTTTAACAACAACCAAATATACATTTCTAAAAAATCTATCCATATAACTATTAAAACCTTTATTTTAAGAATCTATTTCCTTCTATATAACAACACCTATACAATATTATTTAACAAAAATTTACGTCCATTAAAAATG
>CAMZKF010000321.1 GCA_947311095.1 uncultured Flavobacteriales bacterium | reverse complement strand
TTTTTAATTTTCATAAAAAGAATAATTCATCGCTTGAAATGGTTGGCTTTGGAGCTAATATAAATGGAGTACCAGCTTCCATAAAGTATGATACAATAGACCAATTATATCCGTTACCAATGACGTTTGGAACAACAGATTCAACGTCTGCTTATTATTTGTTAGACGTACCCAATATGGGAACTTACGGACAATGGATTAAAAGAAAAGTAGCGGTTGATGGCTGGGGAGAAGTTATTACACCTAATCAGACGTATGCACAAAGTATTAGAGTGAAAACAACATTATATCAAAGAGATACATTAAAAACAGAACAACCAATTCCTTTACCTGGAGTTGCTTTTAACAGACCAGTTCAAAACATTTACGAATGGTTTGTTGTTGGAGTAGGAGCGCCTGTGTTTCGTGTAGTGGAACAAGGAGGGCAAATAACAAGTGCGAAATATTTTGAAGTTAATGCGACTAAAATAGAAGAAAATAATGATTTTAAACTTTCTGTTTACCCCAATCCAACGATGGATATTATTAATATAAATGCACCTTATAATAACGGAATTGTAAAAATTATGGACTTTTCGGGAAGAATAATTTATAAAGGGAATCTAAAAAAATCAATAGATGTTTCTAATCTGAACTCAGGAAACTATATTATGGTGTTAATTAATGGTAATCAAAAAGCGTATAAAGTATTTCAAAAAAACTAATTGGAATGGAAATTAGAGCCGCTCAAAAATTAGTTGACGATTGGATAAAAAACATAGGCGTTCGCTATTTCTCTGAATTAACAAATATGGCGATGCTTACTGAAGAAGTGGGAGAAGTAGCTCGAATAATCGCCCGAAGATACGGAGAACAATCGGAAAAAGAATCAGATAAGAATAAAGACTTGGGTGATGAATTGGCAGACGTATTGTTTGTTTTAATTTGTCTAGCAAATCAAACGGGGGTTGATTTAGAAACTGCTTTGAAAAACAATTTGGAAAAAAAGACAAATAGAGATAAAAATAGGCACATTTTGAACGAAAAATTAGCACCATATAAAAAGGTAAGTTGCGATTTTTATGATAAGGTAGAAAGTATAGCTTCTTTAAAAAAAGAGGTTAAAATAGTCTATAAAAAACAAGGAGAAGAGCTTGAAGTATTGACCAAAATTAAAGGTTTGAAAACAACAAAAGAAAAGGAAGAAATGATGATTTTACCAAATAATACAACCATTAGGCTCGATCAAGTAATTTCGATAAAATAGTTTAAAATCGTAGTAATACTAAATTAATCTTTTCATAGCAGATATAGTTCCAAAATGCATTGCTTCATGTATGTTGTTAAATGCTATTGCACTCTCTATACTTGTAATGATATAATTATAACTGGTAGGATAGTCTGCATACCCTTGAAATAAATGATTGTTATAGTCTTCAATTAATTGTAAAGGAAGGCTAAGTAGTAATTGTTTTATTTCTTGCCATTCTTCAATACTTAAATTTTGTTTTCCCGAGCTACCTTTTTTAAAATTTGTTATAAGTTGTTCAGGAATTAGTGTTTTTTGATTTGCTAATTTATAGGTAAGCAGTTGTTGTGTAACCACTATATGAGCGACTTGCCAACCAATGCTATTGTTGTAATTTTTTGGAATGGTGTTAACTTGGGCTATATTAAGCTCTTTTGTTAATTCTAAAATATTATTTCGAGTTGTTTTTAGTAAATCAAATTGAGTTTTCATTGCTAGTTTATTTTTTTTATCCATCCACTATAACCTTTGTCTTTTATCTCTTTTAGAGTAGATTTTGCATCTTTTCTAGAATCAAAATTTGCAATGCTAACCGCAGTTAAAGAACCTCTTTTTGGTAATATTTTAGCATTGGAATATCCTTCTTCTTTTAGTTTTTCAACAAGCTTACTTGCATTTTTTTTGTCTGAAAACGAACCTACAACAATGTTGTATTTTCCTCCTTGAATAGGAGCTACGATCTCTTCTTCCTCTATAACATCTATTTCTTCAACTTCCTTATCTTCAATAATTTCTTCTTCAATTTCAACATCCTCAGTTACTGTAGATTCTTCGTCTTGATTGGCTATTTCATTTTGTTCTTTATCTTCAATATCGCTAGGGTTGGTCGTTTTTTCATGTTCGTGGTTTTTAGCTTCTTCTTCAATTGTTGCGTGATTATTTTCTGCATGGTTATTTTCTGCAATATCATTTGATTTGTCGTGCGTGTTTTCGGCTATCTCTGATTTTCCAGATGAGGTAAAAATTTTGTCTTTTTGTAAATAGCCAATAATAGAACTACCGAGTAAAAATAAAATAATAGCAGCCCAAAGTATAAAACGGTTTCTTTTACGTTTTTTGGCTTCTTTTTCAATTACAATAGCTCCTTTTGCAAGTTTTTCTTTTATTAAGTTTTCTTTTTCTTCCTCTTTCTTCGCTTTTTTAGTTTCGGTTGTTGTGGCAACTACTACTTTGTCTTCCTGTTTATTTTTTATCTTTGTTTCAGTTTTTTTAGTAACTTCCTTTACGATTGGAGCAACTGGAGTTATTTTTTCTTTTTTCGGTTCGGCTATTTCTTTTTTATCAGTCTCTGTTTTTTGAGTCAATGGAGCTACAGGGGCAATTATTTTTTTAGATGCAGAAACGGTAAGCTCTTTTATTTTATCTTGAATTGCTTTTATTACAGATTCTCTTTTTTCTCCTTCTCCAAAAGATTTTAATTCCTCAATATTCGTTAAATTATTAGCTTTTTCAATAGCTCTTTCAGTTACTAAATTGGAAGAAGTGTAAGCTTTAGAAAGTGTTTTGTTATCATTAGTTTTATCGGTGATAATTTCTTTCTTGATTTTCACTTCTGAAACACTAGTAGGAGTTTCAGTTTTTGTTTCTTTGATTGTTTCTTGTTTTTTTTCTGGAACAACTTTTTCTGGAACTTTATTTTGAATAGGAGAGGGCTCTACTTTATTTTTTTTTTTGGGCTAAAGCTTTTTTACTTATTAGAACCGTTTTACTTCCTTTTTTTGTTAAAATACCTAGTTTATCTAAGTCAAATTCTTTATTTGCATTTAGAGTTTCTTTAATCGAACGTATATAATCCGAAACAAATTCAGTAGCTTTATCTTTGTCTATTTTTTTAGATTCTTCTACTGCTGCAATAAGTTTTCCGTCATTGTACTTTAAAAATTCATTGAATTGAAAGCTTTCTCCTAATTTTATAATAGCTCCTAGATGAGGTAGAATTACCGTACTGTTATTCTCTAAAATTTGTGTTAGAATATGCTTCATTTCAATGTTTTTTAGTTTGTTTTACCTATTCTTTTTCTCATGAGAACAGTATTTAATTCAAAAATATAAAAATTACTTTAGAATTTCTATTGTAAGGTAAATATCTTTTTTCGGACGCTTATATTCATCGACCAAAACGCTTGCAATTTTATCGACAACATCGAGTCCGCTATATACTTCCCCAAATACTGTATATTGATTGTCTAAATGAGGATTTCCTCCTACTTTTCGATAAATAGCTCTGTTTTTTTCTGGTATTTTTATCTTGTATTTTTTTTCAATTTTATCCATATATCGGTCACTTAAAGCGTCTTTTTGTATAATATAAAAATTATAAGCACTCGAATTTCGATGTCTAAATCTTTTTGGAGTGTCCGATTGGTCTCTTACTGCCATAGCTATTGCCCCTCTTTTATGAATGTGTTTTATTTCATTAGGGATTTCATAATGCCCTATGTTTTTCATTTTAGTACCAATGTCATCGGTGTCAGAATTACCTCCTTGTATCATAAAATTTTCTATAACCCTGTAAAATAATGTAGAATCAAAATAGCCTTTTTTTATTAGCATTAAAAAATTTGCTCGGTGCAAAGGAGTATCCTTATATAGTTTTATCTTTATAGCGCCATATTTTGTTTTTATTTTAATTCGAGTTTCTTTATTATTTTCTCCAAATTTACTCAACTTTTCTCTTACATTATCATTTGTAATGAGCTGTTTTTTAAGCTCTATTTCTTTGGCTATAAGTATAGAATCTCTTATCCAATTGCTATCTATTGTTGAAGAAATATTCGTTTCTTCTTTAGGTTTTATTATTTTTTTCTTTTCTGTTTTATCGTTGCAGGAATACAGCGAAATTATTATAAAAATAAAAAGCGCAATATGTTTCATAGTATAAAAGATAGAATTATTGTTGAACCTATTATTGGAAATCCAATGTTTAAATGAATAAATATAAGGTAAAAAAGATTAGGACCTCTAAAAATATAGCTTGTAATAGGAAACAAAAATAAAAAAAATATAAAATTAAACAAGCTATAAAAAGAAGCGTAATTGACCATTGTGTTTACTTTTCGATGACTAAATATTCTTAGAGCATAGGGTTGCTTTAAAATTTTAGATTCAAAAACTTCTACAATATAATTTTGTCTAATTACAGCAAAGTTAGGATCTCTTATATCAGTTGTAACAATTATGTTTTTGTTTTGCGTTGCCGATTCTAACAGTATTTTTTGACCTATTGGCTCTCTTTCAAATTGTTTAGCAATATATACCGAGCTGTTAGGAGCTACCACATAAAAATCAACAAGCATTATAAAAGCCATTAATATGCTGAAACTAGCAATCATATTTGAAAACTTTAGAAATTTAGTATTCTGAAGTTCCTTATAGCTTATATTTAAAATATCTCGTTCTCTATTTTCTTTTTTTATTTTATTAATTCTAGCTTTTTCTAATAGGTCGTCTAATTCTTGTTGGTTGTAATTTTGATTGTATTTCTTTTTAGTTATATTTTCGTTTTGGTGTTCTGTTATTGGAGGTTCGTTATTTAAAATTAAGAAATTATAAGCGTTATTAACTTGTAAAAATTCTTTTTGAGCAAATGAAGAGTCATTTCTATCGGGGTGATATTCAAAAGCTTTTTTACGATAAGCTTTCTTTATTTCTTCTAAAGAAGCTCCCTCTTTTAATTCTAAAATATTTAAATATACTTTTCTCAACTTTTGATTAATTAGACTTTTTTATTGGAAGTTTTTATTAAGGTATAAGCTAAAATAAGTAAAATGGTACATTTATGTCAAGTAAAATTTACAATCTTTCAAAATTAGTTGAGTGTGCGACTTTTTTTACGAATTTTTATCCAAAGAACTAAAAATAGAATTATTGCTAATAAACTCGGGAACTATATTTTTCATTTGTTTTACAATTGCAAAATTATCTTGAGATTCGTATTGTTTGACCAATGTTTTTATTTGAGCCTTCACTTTGTAGTAATCATAACTTTTTACTTTACCTACCATTATTTTTTTATGATGTGTAGGTAAAGTCGATTCTTCTTGGTTTAACAATTCTTCATAAAGCTTTTCTCCAGGGCGTAATCCTGTAATTTTAATGTCTATATCGACACCTTCTTCAAGACCAGATAGTTTAATCATTTTTTTAGCTAAATCTATAATTTTTACACTCTCTCCCATGTCAAAGACAAAAATTTCACCTCCTTTACCCATACTTCCTGCTTCTAATACGAGTTGACAGGCTTCGGGTATTGTCATAAAATAGCGTGTCACATCTTTATGTGTTACCGTTAACGGACCTCCATTTTCTATTTGTTTTTTAAATAATGGTATAACACTACCATTACTTCCCAATACGTTTCCAAATCGGGTTGTGATGTACTGAGTTTCAGAATGTTTGTTCAACGATTGAATGTATATTTCGGCTATTCTTTTAGAAGCTCCCATCACATTAGTAGGGTTTACGGCTTTGTCGGTCGAAATCATTACAAATTTTTCTACATTATATTCATTCGATAAATCGGCTAAAATTTTACTTCCATTTACATTTACTTTTATAGCTTCTGAAGGATTGTTTTCCATTAAAGGAACATGCTTGTAAGCTGCTGCATGAAATACAATATCGGGTTTGAAAGTTTTAAAAACGTTGTCCATTCTGTTTACATTAGATACGTCTGCAATTACAACAGTTTTAAGAATAGAAGTGTTGTAATTTTTTAATTCAATTTCTAGTTCATACAGAGGGCTTTCTGATTGGTCTAATAAAATGAGTTCTTTTGGGTTGAAGTTTAAGAGTTGTCTTGCCATTTCACTACCAATTGATCCTGCTGCTCCTGTAATTAAAATTGTTTTGTTATCTATTTGATTGCTGATGTTTTCTGTGTTCAATTCTATTTCTTCTCTACCTAGCAAATCTTCTATTCTAATTTTTTTTATTTGAGTAGAGGTAAATTGTCCATTGATCCAATTCTCGATTGGAGGGACAGAAAGCACTTCTATATCTAAGCTTAAACAGGTGTTGATTAGTTTTCTTGTGTTTTCAGGTTTAGGGCTTTTTATTGCTATTATTACATTGTCAATTTTGTTCTTTTTCGCCCATTTTTCAATGTAACTTTGGGGCTTAATAGGTGTTCTTTCTAGTAATTTATTTCTTAATTTTGGATTTTCATCTATAAAACCAATGACGTTATAAATAATATTGGTGTCTCTTTCTAAAGTTCTTTTTGTAATTAGTCCCATTTCTCCAGCTCCATATATTATAATGTTTTTTGTAGCTCCTCTAGATTTTTGAGTTTCAACATATAATAATTTAACAAGCATTCGCATAGAAACCAATAAAAAGATACTGGCTAAATAATCGACAAAAATAATAGATAAAGGTAAGAAAAAGGAATGGTCGAAATAATAGTATCTGATAGGAACTAAGGCTAACATAAATAAGCTTCCTAATGTAATAACATAAAAAATCCGTTTAGCATCTTGAGTACTGGTGTAACGGATAATTCCCGAGTATGTTTTTCCAAAATAAAACGAAACCGCCATAACAATAATATAAATAGGTAAGGGTAATTTTAAAATTTTCCACTCATTTTGGACAGAAGCACTGTCAATGTCAACAATGTCAAAGCGAATAAGGTAAGCTATCGCTAATGCAGCTAAGCAGAGAAGAATGTCAACAAGGAATATAAAACCTCTCGGAGCATTTTTTTTTGGAAGAAAATTCATAGTTTACAAAGGTAGTTATATCTTGTTTTTATGCGATTATATTTTATAAAAATTATCAATAATTTTTATTCCTTCTGTTGTTAAAATAGATTCTGGATGAAACTGAACACCGTATATTGGTAGTGTACAGTGTTTTAAAGCCATAATTGTGTCGTCAGTTGTTGTAGCTGTAATAATTAAATCTTTTGAAAGTTGATTTTTAGCAACAGTCCAAGAGTGATAGCGTCCTACTGGAGTATTGTTTGTTATGTTTTTAAATATTCCTTCTTTTTTGATAATTGATAAAGGGCTTGATACACCGTGTTTTACCTCGGTTAATTGAGTCAATTGACTTCCAAAATATTCAGCTATAGCCTGATGCCCCAAGCAAACGCCCAATATTTTTTTTGATGAAGAAAATGTTTTTAATACCTCCATGGTTTTTCCAGCTTCTTTAGGTAACCCAGGACCGGGAGATAATATAATGACATCAAATTGTTCTAAATCTGAAAGGTTAAAATTGTCGTTCCTATATACACAAGGCTTTTTTTTTGTTACAATATGAATGTATCGAACAAGATTGTATGTGAAGGAGTCAAAATTATCTATAATAACTGTTTTCAAAGTTTATTTGTTTTTCTAGAGATTTTATGCTGAAACCAAATAGCAAATTCAGTCTGTTTTTACAAAAATAATATTTCATTTGTAAACAGTCTTTTTTTTTTCTTTTTTTTTAAAAAGGATAAATATGTCTTTTATGTCAATGATAAATATTATCTTTGTCTAAAGAATGCGTTTGTAATACTTAAATTAACTTAAAATAATGTTTTCAAAATCGTGTAAATATGGGCTTCGGTCAGTTATTTTTATTGCTGGTCAAGCGGGAGAAAACAAAAAGGTGAGTTTAACAGCTGTCGCTTCAGGAATCGATTCTCCTCAGGCATTTACAGCCAAAATTTTACAGCAATTGACAAAAAGTTCAATCGTTAATTCAACGAAAGGACCTTATGGAGGTTTTTTTATCCGAAAAGAAGATTTAGAAACAATTTTATTGAGTGACGTTGTAAGTGTTTTTGATGGAGATTCAGTTTATACAGGCTGTGGACTAGGGTTGAGTAAATGTGACGCTAAATCACCATGTCCATTACATGATAAATTTA
The DNA here is from genome assembly GCA_947311095.1 of uncultured Flavobacteriales bacterium. Taxonomy (GTDB): domain Bacteria; phylum Bacteroidota; class Bacteroidia; order Flavobacteriales_D; family Parvicellaceae; genus S010-51. The sequence goes on along the minus strand of CAMZKF010000321.1, from coordinate 2,245 downwards.
TAACAATAAGAGCTAATATAAAAGTAATGCTAAATAGTTCTTTGGCAGCTATTTTAAATAGTGAAGCAGAGGAAAATTTAATGTTTTTAAAAAGATAAAATGAAAGAAATAGAAAATAGAGCAGATATAACTAAATTAGTCAACTTATTTTATGCTAGAATACGTAAAAATGAATTGCTAGGGCCAATTTTTAATCAGCATATTGCAGAAAACCAATGGCCTGCACATTTAGAAAAGTTAACCGATTTTTGGGAAACAAATTTGTTTGGAATACCTAAGTTTAAAGGAAATCTTTCGATGGTACATATCAATGTCGATAAAAATTTAAACCATACGGTTGAACAAAAACATTTTGGAGAATGGTTAAACTTGTGGTTTACAACAATAGATTCTTTATTTGTAGGAGAATTAGCAAACAACGCAAAAGAGGCTGCTCGAAGAATGGCACATGGTCAGTTTATGATGATGTTTAGACATCGGGGGTAAAATAAAAGCGGAAGTAATTATGTCTTTTTTAGTAGATTAAAACGCTAACCTTTTACTCTATTGGTTTTCTGTTTTCCAGCATTGGCGTAAGTATAAATCCAATTAGAGTCTTTCATGTCTGAGAAAAGTTGAAACATTTTTTCTCCATGAAATGTATCGTCTATATTAATAATTCCGTATTGTTGTAAAATTTGTAGCTGTGGCCACGACGGTCTAAAATTTTGAGCAGCCCAACCTTTTACAAGCATTCCTTCAGCAGGAATACAATCGCCTGGGCAATGTGGGTTTCTTCCGTATTTCAATGCCCATAGATCACTAAGTCTAAAACAGTTGTAGCCATCAACATAAATATCTTTGATTGAATCGTATTTGTAAAAACAATCGGTTAATTCATATTTTTCAAAATAATTAATTTTTTCGGGATTTGCTTTTGATAATTCAACACCTGAAATTTGCCGAATAAAACTAGATTCACTAATATTTTTTTTATAAATTATTTGATTGTCTTTTGTTCCTACTATAGAAAAAGAAACAAGCTGAGTATTGTAACTTGCACCCAAATTAAAAGCAAATTCATATTTTACGTAATTTGTTTTGTGACTACTAAAGCTCAGAAAACTTGCCATTATTATAAAAATAAGGGGGTAGGCAAATAAAATATATTTAAATTGATTCTTTTTCATAGTGGGGTAGTAAAAAAAGTAATACTTAAATATAACTAGATTTTTCCATTACTTTTTCATTGTTTTGACGAACAATATTATAAAAGTGTTAAAAAACACGATTAGGTTGACCAGAAAAATAGGGAAGATTAAATTTTACTACAAAGATAAAGGGTGTCCTTTAATTAAATAGGCAAGGACAGTAAAGATAGCTTGAGAAAAAATTAAGCTTAATGTTGTAATCCAATAAGTTTCTTTATGATGCCTGTAAAATTTAGCCACAATTATAGAACCTATTGGAATAGATAAAACTAATGGAGCTACAATTGTAATAATCCAAAAACCAGCATTAGTCATTTTTAGCTTAACAATGGTTTTGTTGGTTTTTGTAAATTTTTTTTTAGCAATATAATTACCCAATTTCATTTTTCTTTTATTTTTTTCTAAAGTCTTACGAATAAAATGATTGGCTAAGAAATAAAAAAAGTTGAAACTAACTAAGCCGCCTAATGTGGCTAAAAAGTAAACCTTCTCAAAAGGTAAGTCGGCTATTACTCCAGGAGTTGAAGCAAACATAAACTTAAACGTGCCCAAGAGTACAATAAAAAGGTAGAGGTGTAAATTAGCCATATAATAAGGTGAAATTTTATCTGCTAATATAACTAAAATCTTTTTCTAAAACCTAATTGAAACTTTAAATACAGTGATTTTAGTAATATTAATGATAGTAATACTAATTTTTTTTTAACTTTATAGTTATTAACTATAATTTTGTTATTTTTTTAAGAATGAATTTAAGATTATTATAATATAAAAAAACAATTAAAACTAATTCTTATTTCGACTGTTGGTGTTCAAACAAACTAATAAGAATCAAAAATTACAAAGATAATGAAACAGATACTACTAATATATATAACCCTTTTTTCATTTCATTTTGTGAGCGCTCAAGACAAAGATGCTTTTGCTTCAAAACTTGAAGAAATAAATGGAGAAAATAAAAGCGTTAAATCTCAACAGCTTTATAATAAAGGTGTAGCAGAAATGAAACAAAAAAAATATAAAGAAGCATTAGAAATTGTCTCAGCTATAAATAG
>CAMZKF010000320.1 GCA_947311095.1 uncultured Flavobacteriales bacterium | reverse complement strand
TCTCTACTTTAAATTGTTGCCCTGCTATGTCTACAATTGCGTACATAAGTACTTATGTACGCAATTGTAGACATAGCAGGGCAACAATTTAAAGTAGAGAAAGATCAATATTTATTTGTTCATCAACTACAAGGAGAAGCAGGAGACAAAGTAGAGTTTTCTGATGTATTCTTAATAGAAGATAATGGGACAGTAACTGTTGGCGCCCCAGCTGTAAAAGGAGCTTTAGTTACCGCAAAAATTGAAGAGCACCTTAAAGGAGAAAAAGTAATCGTTTTCAAAAAGAAAAGAAGAAAAGGATACAAAAAGAAAAATGGACACCGTCAACGTTTGACTAAAATTACAATAGAAAGTATTGTAGCTAGTGGTGCTAAAAAAACAGTAGCGAAAGCTGCAGCTCCTAAAGCAACAACAAAATCGACTTCAAAAGCCGATGATTTGAAAAAAGTTGAAGGTATAGGACCGAAAATAGCAACAACATTAAACGAAGCTGGAATTTTAAGTTTTCAAGATTTAGCAAATACAACTTCTGAAAAAATTTCTGAAATAATTGCAGGAGTAAGAGGTAAACATATTACTGAAACTTGGCCAAAGCAAGCTCAAATGGCTGCTGATGGTAAATGGGACGAGCTAAAAGTTTGGCAAGACGAAATGGATGGTGGAAAACCAACTAAATAATAATCATTAGCTAATTAAATAACGAAAGTTATCATTAAAAATTAAATAAGATGGCACACAAGAAAGGAGCAGGTAGTTCAGATAATGGACGTGAATCAGAATCAAAACGTTTAGGCGTAAAAATATACGGAGGACAAGCAGCAATAGCTGGGAATATAATTGTTCGCCAAAGAGGAACTAAACACAATCCAGGTGCAAACGTAGGAATGGGAAAAGACCATACTTTATTTGCATTAACAGATGGTGTTGTTAACTTCAAGAAAAAGAGAGGAAACAAATCTTATGTTTCTGTTGAACCTTTTGAAGAAGCTTAATTTCTTTGTAAGTATTAATAGTGAAAACTATTTTAAAAGCCTTGTCAATATTGACAAGGCTTTTTTTTGCAATAAAAATTGATACATAGTTGAGGTCTAGTTTTAAATTCTATTTGGGAAAACAATAGAAGTACTTGTTAATACCAATTAAATAAAGCAATGCAATTTATAAATAGTTTTATTATCACTTATACTTCTTCAAATAAAAAAAACAATAGCTAGGGCTATTCTAATTTTATTGTCATCGTCTAAGAAAAAATAAATTCTATTTTTTAATATAGCATTTCATTATTCATTTGGTATAATTTTTTTTAAACAAAATAACAGTCGTTTATTTATTAAAATAAAAATTAGTTTGATTATATTTGTAACACTAAATAAACTAAGCACACACTATGGGAACTAAAAAAGAACTCAAATACTCAAAAGAGCAATACCTTAAATGGTATGAAGACATGCTATTAATGAGGAAAATTGAAGAAATGGTCGGTCATTTGTACTTGCAACAAAAATTTGGAGGTTTTTGTCATTTATATATTGGTCAAGAAGCACTTGTAACAGGAACAGCTTCAGCTTGTAAAAAAGATGACAAGCATATAACAGCATATAGAGATCATGCTCATCCAATAGCATTAGGAGTTCACCCAAAATATATGATGGCAGAGCTTTACGGAAAAAAAACAGGAATGTCTAAAGGAAAAGGAGGTTCTATGCATATGTTCAATAAAGAAGTTAACCTTATGGGGGGGCACGGAATTGTTGGAGCTCAAATTGGGATGGGAGCAGGAATAGCCTTTGCCGAACAATACAAAGGAACTAAAAATGTAACTTTTTGTTCTTTTGGAGATGGAGCTGCTCGTCAAGGAATCTTGCACGAGGTATTTAATATGTCTATGAATTGGAAATTACCAGTTGTTTATATTATTGAAAATAATAATTATGCAATGGGAACATCAGTAGAAAGGACAACTAATGTACAAGATATGTCTAAAATGGGGCTTTCTTATGATGTGCCCTCTTTTGTTGTCGATGGAATGTCGGTAGAAGCGGTGCATGAAGCCGTTGAAAATGCTTGTGAACACGTAAGAGCAGGTAAAGGACCAGTTCTCTTAGATGTTAGAACTTATCGATATAAAGGACACTCGATGTCTGACCCTCAAAAATACAGAACTAAAAGTGAGGTGGAAGATTATAAAAAACAAGATCCAATAACGAAAGTTTTAGATACAATTAAAATAAACAAATTAGCAACTGAAGATGAATTGAAAGCAATTCAACTTAAAGTTAAGGAAATTGTTGCAGAGTCAGTTAAATTTGCAGAAGATTCTCCAGAACCAGAAGCGCATGAATTGTATGAAGATGTTTATGTAGAAGAATATCCTTTTGTAAAAGAATATAAATAAAATTGTTTTAAAACTTTTGGTACTCAAATATTAAATTGGGTATTGATAAAAAAATAAAAAAAATAATGGCTGAAGTTGTTAGAATGCCCAAATTAAGTGACACCATGAAAGAAGGTGTAATTGCTGAGTGGCACAAAAATATAGGAGATACCGTAGAATCTGGAGATTTATTAGCAGAAATAGAAACAGATAAAGCTACAATGGAATTTGAAGCTTTTGAAGAAGGAGTATTGCTATATAAAGGAGTAGAAAAAGGAGGGGCAGCTCCTGTCGATTCAGTGTTAGCTATTTTAGGCGAAAAAGGAGAAGATATAACAAAACTAATCGAAGAGTTAGCACAGGAAAAAGTAGAAGCAAGTGCGGAAGCTGAAGAAAAAACAGAAAAAGTAGCAGCGCCGAAACCTAGTTCTATCCCTAAAATAGCAACGGAGACAAAGGCAATAGCAACTCCGTCTAGAATGGCTACAACTAGTTATCCTCCTGCAAGTAGTATTTCTGATGGAAGATTGAAGATTTCACCTTTGGCTAAAAAACTAGCAGAAGAGAAAGGTGTAAATACAGCGTTTTTGAAAGGAACAGGAGAGGGAGGTAGAATTGTAAAAAGAGACATTGACAACTATAATGGTTCTGGAACTTCTTTTGTTGGTGTTGAAAGTTTTAGAGATGAACCTGTTTCTCAAATGAGAAAAGTAATCGCAGCTAGATTAGCCGAAAGTAAATTTACGGCACCTCATTTTTACCTTACAATTTCAATTGATATGGATAATGCCATTGAAGCTCGTAAGGCAATTAATAAAATGATAGCTCCTCAAAAAATATCGTTTAACGATATGGTTGTAAAAGCAAGTGCAGCGGCATTAAAAGATCATCCAGAGGTAAATGCAGGATGGTATGGAGATTTTATACGTTATAACGAACACGTGCATATAGGAGTTGCAGTAGCAGTTCCCGATGGGTTATTAGTTCCTGTTGTTCGTTTTGCTGATGGTAAATCATTAACCAAAATAGGAGAGGAGGTAAGGGAATATGCAATAAAAGCTAAAACTAAAAAACTTCAACCAGAGGAATGGCAAGGCAATACATTTACTATATCTAATTTAGGAATGTTTGGAATAGAAGAATTTACAGCCATTATCAATCCTCCCGATTCTGTTATTTTAGCAATAGGAGGCATTAGTCAAGTTCCTGTGGTTAAAAATGGAGAAATTGTACCTGGTAATGTTATGAAAGTAACCCTAAGTTGTGATCATAGAGTGGTAGATGGAGCTGTAGGTTCTACATTCTTAAATACATTTAAAAACTATATGGAAAATCCTGTTTTGTTACTGGGGAAACAAAATATATAAAGTTTTCTAAAAAAATATTTGTTCTCCTTATTCGATTTTAACTAATGAAAAGAGGATTGAAGGGTAAACTAAAAAAGACCTTTTATTAATTATAAACAATTAATAAAAGGTCTTTTTTAGTTTTTGTTATAGATTTTTATCTCAGCTATGAGATATATAATTGTTTTAGGAGCTTATGCTTCATCTTTAAATACTTCAATTTTTTTATTCATTGAAATTAAATCGGTAAATTGACCTTTGAAACGTGTTGCTTTAACCAAGTGATTGTCTATCCAATGATAATTTCCACCTCGTGGTTTTCCAAACAATATACCGTGATGTTTGAAGCCATGTTTTGCAAGCCATTTTTCGGTTACAGGTCTGTGTTCTTCTGTACGAGAGGTGAAAAAAGTAATGATATGCCCTTCGTCGTACCATTTGTTCAAAATTTCTAATGCATCGAGATAAGGTTCGCATGTAGCCATTCGTTCGGGTTGTTCATTTGGAACATCATCGGTAATTGTTCCGTCAATGTCGATGAGGTAATTTTTTACTTCGTTCCCTAAAATAGGACTTAGTTTATTTCCGTCCTTATCTACTAATTCTTTTAGTTCTTTGTCTTTCATAATGGATTGTCTTTTAAGAATTTTTAAAAATAAATTGTTTTTTTGAATTAGCCCAATAATTATGAAAAAACAAATTTAAAATAGTTTTTTGTTAACGCCCAAGGAAAATTTATTCTTATGCCAAAGCCTTTATTTTATCCATTATCATGTGAGCTAATTCATTGGCTTTTTTCTCGTTTTTACTTTCCGAATAAATACGAATAATAGGTTCTGTATTGCTTTTACGTAAGTGTATCCATTCTTTGTCGAAGTAAATTTTAACTCCGTCAATTGTATCTATTTCATGGTCTTTATACTCGGTTTCTATCGCTTTTAAAATAGCATCAACATCCATTGAAGGTTCTAGCTGTATTTTGTTTTTAGAAATTGTATATTGAGGAAATTTAGCTTTTACTTGTGTCATTTTTGCTCCACATTCAGCAAGATAGGTTAAGAATAAGCCAACACCAACTAAAGCATCTCTTCCGTAGTGTATTTCAGGATAGATAATACCTCCATTTCCTTCTCCTCCAATAACAGCGTTGACTTCTTTCATTTTTGTTACAACGTTGACTTCTCCAACCGCTGCTGCTGTATATGTACATCCTTTGGCTTCTGTTACATCTCTTAAAGCTCTAGTCGAAGAAAGGTTAGAGACCGTATTCCCTTTTGTATTTTCTAATACGTATTCGGCTATTGCTACTAAAGTATATTCTT
>CAMZKF010000319.1 GCA_947311095.1 uncultured Flavobacteriales bacterium | reverse complement strand
CCCAAAAGGAGCTCATAAAATCGCTCTTTTTAGCTAAGTTTTACTAGTTGTCAAAAAACAAAAAGCTACCACTTCCATCTCTAACGCAAATATAGAAACAAGGAAGAAGTATTTAATCAAAAAACATTGTGTTAAACAATTAAAATAGCAATCTAAAAAATTATGAACGAAGAACAAATGGATACAGCACAAGAAGAGTCTGAAGAACTTTTTGAACATCATAATATAAAAGTAGATGCAGGTCAAGAACCCTTGAGAATAGATAATTTTTGATGGATAGAATCCCCAAAACTTCTAGAAACAAACTTCAAATAGCTGCTAAAAGCGGCAATATATTAGTCAATAAAACAGCCGTAAAATCAAATTATAAAGTAAAAGCTGGAGACGAAATCTCTATTGTATTACCTTATCCTATTCGAAATATAGAACTTATTCCCGAAGACATCCCCTTAAACATCATCTACGAAGACGACGATTTAATTGTCTTAAACAAGCAAGCAGGATTAGTTGTCCACCCTGGATTTGGTAATTATACAGGAACTTTGGTTAACGCTTTGGTCTATCATTTCGACAACTTACCGTCCCTACCAAACAATTATTTTGGCAGACCAGGATTGGTACATCGTTTAGACAAAAACACCTCAGGCGTTATGGTAGTCGCTAAAACCGAAGAAGCATTAACTAATTTAGCAAAACAGTTTTATGACAGAACAACATATCGCCGTTATAATGCTTTAGTTTGGGGCGATTTTGAAGAAGAAGAAGGCACCGTAACAGGTAATTTAGCTCGTTCGCTTAAAAATAGAAAAATAATGGACGTTTTTGATGAACCAGGAGTAGGAAAACACGCCGTTACCCATTATAAAATGTTGGAGCGATTTGGTTACGTATCGCTAATCGAATGTAGGCTAGAAACAGGGCGAACGCATCAAATTCGTATTCACATGAAACATATTGGACATCCGTTATTCAATGATTTTGAATATGGAGGCAATCGCATTCTAAAAGGCACAATGTTTAACAAATACAAGCAGTTTGTAGAAAATTGCTTTAAACTACTTCCTCGACAAGCTTTACATGCAAAATCTTTAGGCTTTACACACCCACGAACCAAAGAATGGATGCAGTTTGATTCAGAATCACCAGCCGATATGGTCGCAGGCATCGACAAATGGCGAAAATATGCGTCCGTTGGAATGGAAGAATAGCCTTTCATTAAAAATACGACTTTAGAAAGCAAAAAAACACGCAAAGACACTTCAAGCCTTTGAATTTCAGAAACTAACAGAAGATATAATTAGAACTACAAATAATTTTAGAATGAGCGTTTCTCAAATCTATCTGTAAATTTTTATTGCTATAAATGGTTATTTCTTATTTATATTCTTTATTTTTAAAGTATCTAGTATTAATTGTTAAACTTTGAAACAATGCAGAAAGCGACTAAAATATCATTGATTATTACTCTACTTTGTTTTATTGTAATTAACGTTAGATCTAATTATTTTATCATACAAAAAAATAATGATATGAATTTAAAATCCCTAGAAATAGAACATTCTACCCCTTCTTTAGGAGGTCTTGAAGCGGTAGAAAAATCTACCCTTTTAGCGACTAAAAATCATATAAAAACAATCAATAACTTTATTAATCATGCTACGATAAACAAAACGACTCCATTGTACGATTACTTACAAGCTATTAAAACTAAAGATAAAGAAAAAACGCTCTATATTGAATCGAACCTTAATCATGAAGCATTGGCAGTAGGAGAGACGGTAACTAATCTTTCTTTTATTTTTGAAGACGGACAAGTCATAACCATGAGAGATGTTTATCGAGTCTATAATTTAACCGAACTTCCTAATTTCGAAAAATACATAAAAGACAATGGAAGTACAAACCACTACAATTTTTCATCTTTTGATGAGGAAGAAAATATAGAAGCTCCCATAGATCTATCCAATGATACCAGTTATTCTGATGAACAAGTTATCGTAAAACTAGCAAAAACCCCTGGATTACCTGAGAGTACTTATTACCAATTATTAATCTATGGTAATGGAGATTATATTTTTAAGAATGTTTCAAGATAAATTGACGAATCATCTAAAAATAAGCTTTCAAAACAGCAAATTAAAACTATTTTAGATCGTGCTAAAAAAATAAATTTTGCAGAAAAAATAATATCAGATAGAGCCATGCCACATACAAATGATGGACAACAAACTATTTTTAATGTTTGGCAAAACGGACATTTAAATAAGGGAGTATTTGGATACGGAACATTTGCCATGGATGAAGAAACTCAAGTATTAGCAAATTATATCTTGTCGCTAATTGAAGCGTATAATGTTTCTACTCCAAAAACAGATATTTTAATTACTAAATAGTGCTTGGTCGGCCTTCTTCTGTTATTCAAAAAAAACTTCATCTCTTTGCTTATCTTTTCAGGACTCTAAAAAGGTGTACTACCAAATGAATAATGAAATGCGATGTTAAAAAATAAAATTAATTTTTGCTTAGACGATGAAAATAAAATTAGTTTTAGCTATTGTTCTTTTATTTGAAGAAGTATAAGTGATAATAAAACTATTTATAAATTGCTTTTCATTGTTTAATTGAATTGATATTATTTTTTGTTTTTAATCTTTTTTAGTTGCTGTTTTATACCAAATGAATATTAAAATGAGCTAAAAATAAATTGAATTATTTTTTTGCTAGTTGATGAATAAAATCTATTCATAGCCTAAGTTAGGAATAGATTTTATGAAGATAAATATTGAAAAACAAAATGATTAATATGGCGCAATGCAATTGATTATTGG
>CAMZKF010000318.1 GCA_947311095.1 uncultured Flavobacteriales bacterium | reverse complement strand
GTCGATTTTTTGACAACTAAAAAAGGGGTCGAAGATTATTATCCTTTTGGTATGTTGATGGTGGGGAGAAATGGAGGCAGCTCGTATAGGTTCGGATATCAGGGTTCTGAAAAAGATGACGAAATAAAAGGAGAAGGGAATTCTTATACTACCTTTTATAGAAAATTAGACCCAAGACTTGGGAGATGGTTAACTACAGATCCTAAGACATCAAGCACATCATGGCAATCTCCATATTGTTCAATGGACAATAATCCTATTATGCATAATGATCCTAAAGGTGATATTGTAATATTAAGGGGTTGGAAGAGTTCTGACAGAAGAGCCTTACTTAACGACTTACATAGAACAACTGGCTTAAGATTGAGGTATAATCCTATAACAGGTCGCATCAATTACATGAAAAATGCTGATGGAACACCTCAGGTTAGAATGGATGCTGAAACAAATAATGTTCTAACTTATGGCGGTAGGGGGCCAACTTCTGAAATTGCTAGAAATAGGCTGATAGAGTTGATAGATGACTGTTATGAGGAAAAATATCACGTTAGTGGTAAAGATTCAAATTCAGATGAAGATGAAAGTCAATATTATGTAAACAAAGATGTTTATGATCAATTCACTGGAAACAGAACAGATTCTTATTCTAATGTAAACCCTACAAAAGTAGGTTATTTAAGGCAAAATTATTTTGGACAAAACCCACAAACTGTTGGTTTAGCTATGGCGTTTTTTCATGAAACCGATCATCAATATCGTTATTCAATTGATGAGCCAATGATGAGTATTCCAGGGATGACCACTACTCAAAAAAGTGCAGCTCCAGTAGGAAGTATTTCAGATCCTAGTACAGGTATAAGTTCTGCAGTTAGTTTTGTAAACTCTATTAGGGATGAACTAAATTTTGATACTAGGGCAGCTTACAGTATTTACAATCCAAAGAATGATGATATAATTATTCCCTTTGTTAAAGCAGGAAACTCAAGTAATCCAATAATGTTGAATAAATCCATAAGTAACGCTAAAAAAGGAGGTATAGGAACTTCTCCTAAATTTAAAGGTAAAGCTGAAGGATACAGAGGTTCTGGAACTAAATCAAAAAATCCTAGATTCTTATAGTGAAATTTTCTATCATATTATTTGGCTTAATGTTTTCTGTAAATATGTTTGCACAGGAATTTTTGAAGCAGTTTCTTTTAAAGGGGCACGAAAGTATATCTAGAAATAAAAAAAAATTTAGAGAAATTGAGAATGTTCTAATTGATGTAAATAGAATATGTAAGATAAAAAATGTGCCTCATATAGAGGTACTTAAAGATGTAGATAATTACGTAAACTATGATAGTTATCAATTGAAGTTGGAGTATTCTCAGAGACAATATAAAAAAAGAATAGAAAGTATATTTACACCTTCAATAAATTGTAAAGCTAAATTTAAACTATTTATTAGTAGTGATTCGAAGTTATATTATGAGTTTTTAGATAGAGTTAACAATAAAGAAGATTCAATAGATAGTTCAATGTATGATAGTGGCTATTTTAATTACTATAGATTCACAAAGTCTTTAGATAGAGAATGTTATTTGTGTCCTGCGGGTTATGACGCTGATAGTTTGACTAATATAGAAATACCTTATATCTTATCAACTGATAATGAAGAGTTCATATTTGCTGTACATGAACAAGTTTATTACCTTAAATTAATTAAACACAAAGTACCAAACTGGAGAAAAAAATATGATAGTGAAAAAGAGTTATATGACGATTTTAAAAATCCTATATTCTATGATATTTTCACAGATCACTATAACTTACATTTTATTTTTGAAGACAAAGACGGAAATTTAGGTGTTTTTAGGTAGTTACACTCCTCGCATTCCACAACACTATCTCCTCAACATTGAGAAAGTAGCGTAAAGCAAAAACAAAAATCTCCGTCTTAGGTCTGTCTTGGAAAAGTTGTATCCTCGTTCACTTTTGGTCGTTTCTCCCGCTCGTTTTGTTCATTAGTAGCTTTACTTTCTTTTTTTCAATTAAAAAAATAAAAATTTGTAAAATAAAACCCTATCTTAGCCTATCAATGGGCTGTTTAAAAATTACATATTTCAATTACGAGTTAAAAAATTATTTGTCAAATATATTGGCGGTTGTTACAGATAGGAAATTAGTTAAGTCGTATGTGAATAGTGCTTTTGATGGGGTTGAATCTGATGTGGTTAGTTACTTAAATTACTATCCTTTTGGTATGTTGATGCCGAATAGGCATGGGGGAGATTTTTACAGATATAGCTTCAATGGTATGGAAAAAGATGACGAGGTTAAGGGGAAAGGATATAGCTATGATTATGGTTTTAGAAAGTATGATAATAGATTAGGAAAATTTTTAAGTATTGACCCTCTTGGAAAGTCTTATCCTTGGCTAACTCCATATCAATTTGCTTCAAACTCACCAATAGTAGCCTCTGACATAGACGGCCTTGAAGCAAATGTTGAAATAGTACCAAATAATAATTCTGATAAACCTATTTTAGAAATTGTTACATATATTCAAATAGATAATCAATCTGATTTAACTAATGATATCGTTAATAATTATGCTGCTGGTGCTATTTTAAAAATGGAAGATGTAATGGTTGGTACAATAACGATTAAGGGAGTGGAATTTGATGTTAAATCCATTTTTTATTTAACAGATGGAGATAAAACTTTTTCACTAACATTTAAAGAAAATGGAAAAGAGTATCCTAAAGAGTATGGGGTTTTAGGAGAGGCTGATAAAATAGGTAATACACAAAAGAATAATAGTGACATATATGTTGATGAGGATACAGATTCGAACAAAGAGGAAATGTATGAAACAACAGCTCATGAAAAACTACATGAATTAGGATTAAAGCACTATGACAAAGAAGATAATATTATGAATACTTATGCTGATGACTCTAAAAAACAATCTCAGATGACTGCTAAGCAATTAAAGAAAGTTGTAAAAAAAATACTAAATCAGCAGAAAGATAAAACAGAAAAAAACAAAGTAAAAGACTACATTAAAAATAATAAATGATAGATTTAATTGAAGTAATTTTACTTGGAGTTTTTTTTCTCAATCTATATTAGGACAAGAAAAAGTTTCTCAAGTTGTTTATGTTCAGGGTGTGTTTTTTCATAAAAAAGTAAAAATAGAACATAATAATAAAGTTATTTATTCAAAAAAAATAACACATCATACAAAAAATTCAATTGTTCTGGCTGAAGCTATAAATATGGGAGAAATTGAGGGAGAAGTCATTATAAAGTTCGGTATGTATAAAAAAATAAAAATCAGCTTAAACAATAATGAACCTTACATTTATTTGACTAAAATTGGCTTTTTTTCGCCTCTTACCATTGAACAAACAAGTAAACAAAAAAAGTATAGGTAGTTACACCCCACGCATTCCG
>CAMZKF010000317.1 GCA_947311095.1 uncultured Flavobacteriales bacterium | reverse complement strand
ATTTATACTTTACCTTTCTTTTTTATTCGTAATAATTATTAATTTTACAACAGAATCTATGCTAGAGACACAGTCTGGAATAATATTTTTTGCTTTTTTCTGTTCTCTATTTTACACTAAAATTAGTCATAAAAAGACAATTTAGAAATGAAAATCTTATTCTTAACTCAATATTTCCCTCCAGAAGTTGGAGCTCCTCAAAATAGGCTATTCGAACTTGCTGTTTTACTACAAAAACAAGGTGTCGATATCACTATTTTAACTGCCATGCCGAATTATCCTAGTATGGAAATTCACGAAGATTATAAAGACAAAAAATACTTTTACGAAGAGATAGGAGGAATTAAAGTTCATCGCTCTTCTATTTACGTTTCAAAATCAAAAGCAATAGTTAGTAGATTAATGAATTATTTTTCTTTTGTATGGAGTTCTTATCGAGTAGGTATAAAAAAACTAGACAAAAATTACGACTACATTTTATGCGAATCTCCCCCTTTATTTTTAGGAATGTCAGCATTGCGATTATGCAAAGTAAAAAAAGCAAAATTAATTTTTAACGTTTCTGACTTATGGCCCGAAAGTGCAGAGAAGTTAGATATAATAAACAATAAATTTTTCCTAAAATTAGCTACGATATTAGAAGAACATCTATACAAAAAATCGACTTTAATAACTGGTCAAACACAAGGTATTGTAAAAAACATAAGCTCTAGGTTTCCTAATAAAGATGTTTATTGGCTTCCCAACGGTGTAGATTTGTCTTTATATAACCCTGATAATATTGAATCTAACTGGAGAGCCAACAACAATTTTAAAAACTCTGATTTACTTTTATTATACGCTGGCATATTGGGACATGCTCAAGGCTTAGAAACAATAATAAAAGCAGCAAACAGAACAAAAGATAATTTAGATATAAAATATTTATTTCTTGGTAGTGGTCCTGAAAAAGAAAAATTAATATTACTTAAAAACAAATTAGAACTAACTAATGTATTCTTTTTAGACTTAGTTCCAAAATCTGAAATGCCATTAATAATAAAAGCAATAGACGTAGCTTTAGTTCCCTTAAAAAAACTTGATTTATTTTTAGGAGCAATCCCTTCAAAAATATTTGAAAATTCAGCAATGAAAAAAACGCTACTTTTAGGTGTAGATGGAGAAGCTAAAGAATTATTTATAGATGAGGGCAATGCAGGATTATTCTTTGAACCAGAAAACGACGATGATTTAGCTTCAAAAACTATTTATCTACTCCATAATAAAGAAAAACTAATTCAGTTTGGTGAAAATGGGCGAAATTTTGTAAATCTTAAATTTAACCGAACAAATATTGCAAAAGAATTTCACAAAAAACTTACAGAAATAAACAATCATCATCGCTAAACTATTTTATTATTTGAATAATAAACACTATTTTTAGGAAAACACTATTATTAAATTGAACAATGAAAATTATAACCATAATTGGAGCAAGACCCCAAATCATAAAAGCTGCTGCGTTAAGTAGAGCTATAAAAGAAAATTTTTCGACCCAAATAGAAGAACTAATTGTTCATACAGGTCAACATTACGACCAAAACATGTCGGAAGTATTTTTTGGAGAACTCAGTATTCCTAAACCCAGTATAAACCTTAACATAGGCTCTGGTTCTCACGGTAAGCAAACCGCTTTAATGATAGAACAAATAGAAGAAGTGTTAATAAAAGAGCAGCCAAATGCTATTGTTGTTTATGGTGATACCAACTCAACTTTAGCAGCCTCTATTGCAGCCTCAAAAATACACATTCCCATTGTACACATTGAAGCTGGTTTACGCTCTTTTAATAAAAATATGCCTGAGGAAATCAACCGTATTCTTTGCGACCATTCTTCTACTCTATTATTTTCTCCAACAAAAACAGGCTTGAACAACTTAGTTAACGAAGGATTTAATAAACTTACAAAAGCTCCTTACACAGCCGACAATCCTGGTATTTTTCTTTGTGGCGATATTATGTACGACAATAGCTTACATTTTTCTAATTTAAGTGATAAAAAATCTACTTTATTAAGCGATTTAAAACTTAAATCAAATGATTTTATTTTAGCAACCGTACATCGAAATGACAATACGGATAATGCAACGAACCTAAATAATATTTTTAGTTCTTTTTTACAAATCGCAACCGAATTTAAAGAAAAAATTGTACTTCCTTTACACCCAAGAACTAAGAAAATGTTGCCGTCAATGCTTGATGTTGATTTATATAAAGCCATTACGAAAAATAAAAATATAACAATTATTGATCCTGTCTCTTTCTTAGACATGATAGCATTAGAAAAACACGCTAAACTAATAATTACTGACAGTGGAGGCGTTCAAAAAGAAGCTTTTTTCTTTAAAAAACCTTGTATTATATTAAGACCTGAAACCGAGTGGACAGAATTAGTTGAATGCAGAGTTGCTACAATAGTTGGTGCTGATAAAGAAAAAACAATTAATGCTTACCTAGATTTCGTCAACAATAAAGAAAACTTAGTTTATCCCAATATATTTGGAGATGGAAAAGCTGCTCAGTTTATTTGCGAACAATTAGTTGAAAATAGTTAGAAAACTAAAATTTCCGTAAGAATAATAAACATACGACTCTTGTGTCCTACCAGTTTATTAACAAACAACATCGATGAAAAAAATATTTAAAGAAATATCAAATAGAGTAAATGGTTCTTTTAAATTCTCAGAAAAAACAATTGTTGTAGGAGCAGGAGTTAGAGATTATCAAGAGATATATTCACTTGATTTTAAATATGATGAAGAATTAATTCAATTAAAAAATTATAGGGGGAATAAATCTTATGGAACAATTAAAAGTAAGCGTACGGGGAACTACGTGGGTTTATTTTCTACCCAATTTTGAGGAAGTAATTCATGAAGTGTATTTGCTTTATGTTTTGGAATTCTATTCAAAACATCAACGAGCCAAGTATGTGGATTAATATTGAGCGTTTTGCAGGTTGAAAAAAAGCTATAAAACATAGCGATATGTTCAGCTGCTTCGTGACTTCCCGCAAAAAGATAATTTTTTCGACCTATCGCTAAAGGTCTGATTGCATTTTCAATATTATTGTTGTCTATTTCAAATTTACCATCATCAACATAGT
>CAMZKF010000316.1 GCA_947311095.1 uncultured Flavobacteriales bacterium | reverse complement strand
TGGTTGGCTAGTTTAGAAAACGAAATTTTAGACGTAGAAGATAAAATCGCTCTAGCAGATGATGCTAAAACAAAAGCAGAATTATCGGAAAAATTAACATGGTTGAACGAAAGCAAATCCGAACAAGAGGAGGTATTAAATTTCATAGAAGGAGAATTAACAAGCAATGAAGAATTTGTAACAGAAAATATTACGCAAGAAAATGAAGAGGCTAAAAATTGGTCGGCAATTTTGGATAACGATATTTCAACACTAGAAGCTAAAATAAACTCAGAACAAGACGAGGCAAAAAAAGAAAAACTTATAGAAGAAAAAAATAAATTATTAGTATTAAAGTCCGAAAAAGATAATGTAGTTGAAACAAATGAAAATTTAATTACAAAATCTAATGCTCAAAAAGAAATCGAAGCAACATCGGATTATAAAGAATTGCAGGAAGATGTGAACTTGAGTTCTATTGATGAAACAAGTTTTGAGAATACCTTTGCGAGTGAAGTGACCTATTCTAATAGAGAAGCGCTTAGTCTAATTGATGAAAGTAAAACGAAGGTAGATGAAATTCAAATTCTTAATCAAGAAATCGAAGCATTGGATAATAACTTAAAATTAAGCAATAAAGAGAAGAAAAAAGAGAAACTTCAAAATCAAATAGATAAGAAAAAAGAAGAGAAATACGCATTAGAATCAGAGGTTTCCGATAATTATTTAAAAGCTGATGATATAGTGATTTCTTCAAATCAATCAGCGTTAGAAGATTTGGTCAAGCGTTCGAAAAATAAATATACGTCCATTGTTAAAGATGAAAATTATCAAAGAGCAAAATTGATAGAAGCTAAGTTTATTGAGCAAAATAAAGAAGCCGAACGTCTAATAGAAGAAGCCGATTTATTGGTTAATGAGACAAAGAAAGTTCAAAGTTTAGTTAAGGCTCATCAATTAAAACAGGCGGCTATTGAAAATCAGCAAGAGTCAATTGATTTGTTGAAGGAGATTTTAGAAGAAGATTATGAAATTACAAATGTAGGAGAAACTATTTTTACAGATGATTCGGAGAATACTGAAGCTAAAAAAGAAGTTCTAGATGCAGCTTATTTAGAAAATGTAAAAGCAAGATTTAATAACCTATCTCAGACTTATAATAACATCGAGGAACATGAAAAAGAAGCTTTTTTAGAGAATTGGAGCAATTCGATAAGCGAAGAGGTTGATAATAATATGCGATTATTAATTTCGGATATTCCTGTTGACGAAAAAGATATTATAAGCTCTAATTTAGAGTGGTTGAGGTCTGAAAAATCTAAAATTGATAAGGTTAAGAATGATTTTGAAAATGGCGATGTAGCGGTAATTGAAATTTCCGAAGATGAAAATAAAGGTGATGAGGTTACTAATCTATCCGATGCTAATTCTGAGAATAAAAATGTTAACGAAACAAATAGTTCTAATGATATAACTCAAAATACAAATGAGACTGAATTACCTAATTTGAATAATAATACTAATAATGAAACGGTTTCTACCAATGAAAAAACGGGTGATACAGAGGTTATATCATCATTGACGCATCAAAAAGAACAATATTCAACGTTTGAAAATGAAGTTAAAAATGCAACAACTAATGTTGCTAAGGAGAAACTATTTAAAGAATGGTTAGCTCAAATAGATGAAGATATTGCATCGAATAAGAATGCGATGGAGCAAGTGGAAACAGTAGAATCTAAGCAAATTATTTCGTCTAAATTAGAATGGTTGGAAAATGAAAAAGAAACGAAAGAGCAATGGTTAGAAGAAATTGAAACGAATAATAAATTAACTGATAATAATGTAGCAACAGTGTCAAATGAGGTTATTCAAGCTTCAAAAATAAAAGAAAACGTTGGAGGTATTGAGTTTTATTCTGCAAATAAAGAATTAAATACTTATGAAGTTTCAACTGAAGTTGAGTCTGTTGATGTCGCAACGTTACCCGATTTTGAGAATACTTCGGCTTTAGAAATTATAGAAGAAAATAAAAAAACAATTAACAAAGTAAAACAATTGAATGAAACCATTGAAAATTTAGAAGAACAGAAAAGTCAAGCAGCAAACGAAAAAAGTAAAATATCAATTAGTAATAAAATTGATAAAATAGAAAAGAAAAAAGCAAAACAAGAATTAAAAGTCAATGATGACTTAGTTTTGGCTGTAAACAATGAAATCCTCGTAGCTTCTCAAAATTTAGAAGAAGTGAAAGCGAATATTTCCGATGATGTAGATGAAAATTCATTCGATTATAAACAAGCATTGAAATATGAAATTAAAGCCGAAGAACTGATAGTTGAAGCCAAAAACCTGAGAAACGATGCAGGGGCAATTAAAGATGTTGTAGAAAAAACAGCTTTGTTAAACCAAGCATTGGCAAAAGAACAAACAAGTGTAGTGTATAAAAATAAAGCGGTAGAGTTATATTCAGAAGCTATTGTTAATGCATATCACTCTGGTGAAGAAATTACGAATGTTCCAGAAGCGGAAGAAGATAGGGATTCTTATAAAGTGAAAATAGCAGCAGAACATGCCGATAATTTAGCTTATGAGTTTGCTGAAAGAGCTGCCGAATTAAGTGATAGTGCATTAACTGTAAAGAAGAAACAGAAAAATAAAGTTCTAGCACAGGCAGATGTTTATCATCAAAAATCAGCAACACAAAAAGCATTAGCGTCTAGTTTACAAAACGAATATGAGTTGTTAGAAAACAAGGAAAATAAAACCTTGGAAGATGAAATGGCTGTCACTAATTTAACGCAATCTGACGTAGAAAATATTAGGCAACTTGAAGATTATGATAAATTGTATAAAATACAATTGGCAATAGAAAAATTCTTAAAAGAATTAAGAGAAGAGGAAGCATTAATGAATAGTTATAAGAGTTTAGCGAAGCAACAAAATGTAAAAGCACAAGAGTTTTTAGAAAAATCTAAAAGTGCAACTTCAGAAGAGTATAAAATTAAATTTAAGCAAATTTCAGAAGAATTACTTGTTAAAGCTCAAGAAAACAGAAGGAAACAAGACTCTATTGCGGATATAATTGAAGAAATTAACGCAGAGAAAGAAGCAAAAGAAGTTGAACAATTCGATATTCTATCTTTGTTTGATCAAGAAATGCAAAACGATATTAGAGGTTTGTTCTTGTCTAATTACGATAAAACACCTAAAGCAAAAGAATCTGTTGAACCCGTTGCTGACTTAATCGATTTATTGTCTTCTAATTTTAAAGCTCCGGAAAAACTGACATCAAACATTGTTGTTATAAATAACGATAGAAACAAAAGTGTTTATTCTAAAGAAAATCCAATTCCATTAAATCCTAAAAACCCAAAAGGATTAATCTATAAAGTTCAAGTTGGAGCGTTTAGAAATCCTATTCCTCAAGATTTATTCAAAGGGTTTGCTCCTATTAGTGCTGAAAAAATAAATGATGATATTACAAGGTATAGAGTAGGGTACTTTGTTAATTTCGATGTGGCAAATAATTCTAAAAACGAGATTAGAACATTTGGGTATTCCGACGCTTTTGTTGTCGCTATTCTTAATGGAAAAAGGATTAGTATTGCCGAAGCAAGAAATTATTTAGAAAATGGAACTACCGCTATTTCGATTGCTAATAATTCTTCAACTCCCTCTGTTCCAGCTCTTGAAAATGAAACAGAAAATACTGACACTGGCAACACTTTAACTCTTGACGTTACAACCTCTAAAGATGAAGAAAAAGAAGTGGAAGACAATACAATTCAAAATACTAATCAGCCAGAATACGTTCAAAATATGGGTGAAAATGCAGCAGAAGTTACAGCTGTTGAAAATATTAAGGGATTATTCTATACTGTTCAAGTTGGAGCATTCTCTAAAGCGATTGAGAAAACAGGAGCGTTTAACATTTCTCCTTTAGTCACAAAGTACGTCAATGGATTGTATAAATATACAACAGGAATATTCAGGTCAGTGGCTGATGCCGAAGGGCGAAAACAAGAAGTTAGAGCAAAAGGAATCCCTGACGCATTTGTTATTGCGTACTACAATGGAGAGCGGGTTTCAATTTTGAAAGCAAAGCAAATTCTTAATGAAAAAGGAGCAGGTGTGTTTTCTGAAGGAGTAGAAGGAAAACAAAGCGAACAACAATTAAATTCATCGGAAGATAAAAAAGATGAGCTAAAAAAAGCAGAAGATGAAAATTCTAACACTTCAATAAAAGATGCTGAAATTAATAGCGAAATTCCAGAGGAACAACCAGAAGATGAGATTGTAATAGAGGAAGAAACTATTAACGAAACTGACAATCCAACAACGTCGAAACCAGAGCAAGAAGCCCCTCGGTTAAATGAAAGTGTAGAAGAAATTCCAAAAGAAACTCCATTAGAAGATTCAACAATAGAAGAAAATGTAAATACAGATACGCAGACAATAATAGAAGAGGAAACTATTGACGAAACCGACAATACAACAACGTCGAAACCAGAGCAAGAAGCCCCTCAGCTAAATGAAAATGTAGAAGAAATTCCAAAAGAAACCCCATTAGAAGATTCAACAATAGAAGAAAATATCAATACAGATGCACCGACAATAATAGAAGAGGAAACTATTAACGAAACTGACAATGCAACAACGTCGAAACCAGAGCAAGAAGTATTAGAAGATGAAAAAATAGAGACCGTTACCACTAGTCCTTCAACTAATTTTAGTGAAGTTAACAATACCGAATCAAGTGTTTATTATTTAGATTTAGGAGTTTATTACGGAACCGTACCAACACCGATAGCCGAAGCAATGTTGCTAAACAAGGCAGCTAAAGTAAAACGGAATAAAATTAATGCTTCTGCAACGCAATATTATTGCGGTGTTTTTTCAACCAAAACCGAAGTAGAAAGGGTAAAATCTAGTTTTGCTAATAAAGGTTTAAAAAATGCAAATATCGTGGAAATTAAACCTAATTCAGCTTTTATATTAATGGAAAAGGGAGTAATAACAACACCATCTACTAACGACGACGATATTGAAAATGTCGAAATTTTAGAAGAGGATACAGAGCAGGAATCTCCAATGATACCTAAAGCCGAAGCTGTAAATACCGATTTGGTTTACCGGGTAAAAGTAGGGGAGTTTGAAGGTACGATGCCCACTACCACGAGTCAAGCCATTTTAGAGTTAGGCTATTTAGGTATTGAAAAAAAGAAGATAAATAATAAAGAAATCTATTATTGTGGAAAAGTAACTTCGGTAGAAGAAGCTTACGAATTGAAAAGTAAATTTGTTCAAAAAGGAGTAATAGACTCTAAAGTCGTAGCTTTTTTAGGAGGTAAAAAAATTAGCTTACAAGAAGCAGCTGAGATTTCAAATTAAGATTACTTTGGGCGTTCGAGCGGGCTATCCACTATATCTTTTCTTTTTTTTGAAATAAAAAAAAAGAAAAGGATGTCGTTCTTATCCCTAACGCAAAAAAATACAATCGCTCTAGTATAGTAAGCACTTTAATTAAAATAGGGAGGGACTTTAAAATTCAATCATTATAAACTAAAAAATTGAAGTATATTTCTTAGTTTTACTCTTCAACTAAAGTCAACGAATAATATGTCTATAAACAGATGGGAGCTAGCCCCACTTACCAATCAAGAAAAAGTCAAAGATTTAGTAAAGCAATTACAAATACCCGATGTTATCGCTAAGCTTTTAGTAAATAGAGGGGTCGATTCTTTTGATAAAGCCAAAACATATTTTCGTCCCCAATTATCCGATTTACACAGTCCATTCTTAATGGAAGATATGGATAAAGCGGTAGAACGCTTGATGAAAGCATTGGAAAATAAAGAAAAAATATTAATCTATGGCGATTACGATGTCGATGGAACAACCTCAGTAGCTCTGGTATATTCTTATTTAAGAAAAATCACCGACCAAATAGATCATTATCAGCCCGATAGGTACACCGAAGGATATGGAATTTCTTTTCAAGGAGTCGAATATGCTAAAACAAATAATTACTCACTTGTAATAGCATTAGATTGTGGGACAAAAGCAGTCGATAAAATAGCTAAAGCAAATGAATATGGAATAGATTTTATTATTGCCGATCACCATACCGCAGGAGAAGTATTACCAAAAGCTTTAGCTATACTCAATCCCAAAAAGGAAACCTGTAATTATCCATACAAAGAACTTTGTGGTTGTGGTATTGGATTTAAATTGATGCAAGCTTTAGCGATTAAAAAAAACTATGAAATGTCCGAAATTTTCGAATTATTGGATTTGGTTGCCATCGCTATCGGAGCCGATATAGTTCCTATTACTGGCGAAAATAGAGTATTGGCTTATTTTGGATTGAAACAAGTTGCAAAATCGCCACGCATAGGAATTAAAACAATGTTGGAATTAGCTAATAAAAAAGGTCAAATTACCATCTCCGATTTAGTTTTTACCGTAGCTCCAAGGATAAATGCAGCAGGTAGAATAGATTCGGCAAGAAATGCCGTGGAATTATTGCTTTCAGAAGGTGCTGAAAAAGCAAAGGAATGGGGCGTAATTATTAATAAATATAACGGAGAACGAAAAGAAATAGATAAAGATATTACAGCTGAAGCATTAAGAATGATAGAAGAAGACGCATCGTTCTTAGAAAGAAAATCTACTGTTTTGAGTAACTCCAAATGGCATAAAGGAGTCGTAGGAATTGTAGCTTCTCGAATTATTGAAAAATATTATAAACCTACCATTGTATTGGTCGAGTCAGAAGGAATGGCTTCTGGTTCAGCTCGCTCTGTGAAAGGTTTTAATGTGTATGATGCAATTAATAGTTGTTCAAATTTACTGGAACGTTTTGGAGGACATAAATATGCCGCAGGTTTGTCTCTTAAATTAGAAAATTTAGAAGAGTTTAAAAAACAATTTGAAATTGCTGTTCAAGCTAAAATTACTCCAGAGCAAGAAGTGCCAATTCTAAGAATTGATGCCGTATTAGAAGAAAAAGATTTTGAACTAGATAAACCAACTCATGTTTTTCCTAAGTTTTATCGGTTAATTAAACAAATGGCTCCTTTTGGACCTTTAAATATGACCCCTACTTTCGTTATGAAAGAAATGGTTGATAGTGGAAATTCTAAAATAGTAGGAGAAGAGCATCTTAAAATTTCAGTAAAACAAAAAGGAAAAACTAAAATTTTTAACGGAATAGGTTTTGGATTGGGAGAAAAATTAGATGTAGTTAAATCGAGAGAACCTTTCGATATCGTCTTTCAACTCAATGAAAATAATTATTTTGGAACGCCAGAACTTCAGTTTTTAGTTAAGGATATAAAGCCGAGTATTGCATTCGCTAATTAATAATCTATAAATTTTTATAAAACAGCCTATTTATACCTAATTATTTTTTAGAAATATATCATTTATAAGGGTTAGATTTTTACATTTGCAAAACAAAAATTTATAGTACCGTTTTTAACTCAATAGAGATATATTAATATTTTTGATTTGTAAGAAGATTTGGAAATAATGAATTTTCAAAATTCTATCATCTTTGGTTTAATAACAGGTACATTACACAAACGATTATTATGATTTCAGTAAATAAATTATCACTTTTCTTAGGAGGAAGAGAATTGTACAAGGACGTATCTTTTAGAATTACAAAAGTAGATAAAATAGGGCTTTCTGGTAAAAATGGAGCAGGCAAGTCAACTATGCTTAAATTATTGACAGGGTATCATAAACCAACAGAAGGAACTATTTCTATCACCAAAGATTTACGTTTGTGTTATTTACCTCAAGAACTATTTACCGACTCTGTAAAACCTATTATAGAAGAGGTTAAAACAGCAAATGCTTACATAAAAAAAATAAGCGATAGATTAGACGAAATTAATCATCAATTAGAAACAAGAACGGATTATGAATCGGATTCGTTCTTAAATTTGTTGGACGAATTAACAGAGCTAAATGATGCATTTAATATGCATGGAGGAAATGATGTAGCAGAGCAGTCCGAGTCTATTCTTAAAGGACTTGGGTTTTCAGACGAAGACTTGAATCGACCAATGAATGAGTTTAGTGGAGGGTGGCAAATGCGTGTCGAATTGGCTAAACTGTTAGTGCAAGCTCCCGATGTCTTGTTGCTAGATGAACCTACCAATCACCTAGATATTGAGTCTATCGATTGGTTAGAAAATTATTTAAAACGTTACCCTGGTGCCGTATTATTAATTTCTCACGATAAACAGTTTTTAGACAATATAACGAATAGAACGTTAGAGATTAATAGTGGGAAAGTTTACGATTATAATTGTAATTATTCAACTTATTTAGTACGAAGAGAAGAAGAAAGAACATTACAATTGGCGGCTCAAAAAAATCAACAAAGAGAAATAGAACAAAAACAGAAATTAATTGATAAATATAGAGCAAAAGCCAATAAAGCAGCCTTTGCTCAAAGTCTAATTAAGCAATTAGACAAAATGGACGTAATTGAAATAGACGAAACCGACGCTTCTAGTCTTCGTTTTAGGTTTCCAGAACCAAAACCTTCTGGTAAGTTAGTCGCTGAAGTAACTAATGTAGGTAAAGAATATCCTAACAATAAAATATTTAAAGGATTAAATTTTAATATTGCTAAAGGTGAAAAAATTGCATTAATTGGAAAAAATGGAGTAGGAAAATCAACATTTATAAAAATGATGGTGAACGAAACCGATTTTGAAGGAGATATTAAGCTTGGTCACAACGTTTCTATTGGGTATTTCGCCCAAGATGAAGCTGCAAAATTAGATGTAAACAAAACTATATTTGAAACTATTGACGATGTAGCTACGGGAGAAGTTAGAAAGAGAATTAGAGAAATCTTAGGTTCGTTCTTGTTTCAAGGAGACGAAATAGATAAAAAAGTAAAAGTTCTTTCTGGTGGTGAAAAAACAAGATTAGCTTTGTGTAAACTGTTATTAGAGCCTTATAACTTTTTAATACTAGATGAACCGACCAATCACTTAGACATTATATCAAAAGAAGTTCTTAAAAATGCACTTCAAAATTATTCAGGAACGCTTCTATTGGTGTCTCACGATAGAGACTTCTTAGAAGGATTGAGCGATAGATTGTATTATATTAAAGATAATAATATAAGTATCTATTTTGAATCGGTTAAAGTTCGATTAGAAAAAGTAGCAGCAGAACAAAATGAAATAGGAGTAAAAAAAGGGAAAAAGAAAAAAGAAAAAAAGAATACAAATTACGAAGATACCAAAAAATTGAATGGGCAATTGAATAAAACTAATACTCAAATTGCTAACTGTGAAAAAACAATTACTAAACTCGAATCTAAAATAGAAGCAAAAGAAAAAGAAGTAAGTGAAATAGATTTTACAAAAAATCCAGATAGTCCATTGTTTTCCGAATTAGAACAAATAAGAAAAGATTTAGAAGTTGAAATGACAAAATGGGAAGAACTTGAAGCAAAACGAGAAGAATTAGCTTTATTATTAGCCGATTAAAGATTGTTGTAAACTTTTGTTTTGTTGGTGAGGAACTTGTAAAATAGTTTTTTTATACCCAATGAATATTAAAATGAGCTAAAAATAAATTGAATTATTTTTTTTGCTAGTTGATGAATAGATTTTATGAAGATAAATAGTGAATAAAGAAACGGTTTATTTAGCTTATTTTGATGTTCTTTTGGTATTATTCCTTATATTGTTTTAAATAAGAACTAGCCCCCAATGTTAATTTGATGTTTTTAATAAAGTAAGGAGCAGTAAAAAAAAAGGAAACCATTTTTTATCTAAGGCAATTATTAGTATGGGTATAAAAAAGTGTAGTTAGGCAAAAAGTTGAATTTTGTATTGCAAAAACACTTATCTTTGTGCTGGGGTAGTCAAATAAATAGTTGCTTTTAGCAACTGATTTTTTCAGGGAGAAACTTATGTTTCTCCCTTTTTTTATTATAAAAGGCTTTATTTTTATTTCTAATTTACAAAATGACAAGAGGTATAAAATTACACTAAAGATGAATTTTAATCTAAAATAGTAAAGTCAAAAATAAATTAATAAGAAAAATTAAAATTTAGAATAGTCATAATTAGGTCAGCTAATGAGCATAATATAATATATATTGTAAAAAAGTGTATTATAATTTTGATATTCATAAAAATCATACTATTATTGTGAAATAAAATAGGTGTTAACACACTTAATTAATAAAAAAAACAAATGAAAAAGTTATTATTTATAGGCTTTATATTATTTTCTCTTTTATCATTAGCCCAAGATAAAGGAGTTATTATTTTAGAAGGTCACTACCAAGGAGTTGATTTATATGTTCAAAATCCTTACGCTAGTTCAGGAGTAGGTTTTTGTGCTTATAAAGTTACAATAAACGATAATGTTACTACCGATCAAGTAGAATCTAGTGCTTTTATAATAGATTTCACAACGCAAGGATTGAAAGTAGGAGATGAAGTAGTTGTTAAAATTTATCATAAGTCAGGTTGCCGACCAAAAGTTTTAAACCCCGAAGTTTTAAGGCCGAAAAGTACATTTAATGTAACAAGTATAAAAGTTGGTCCAGACAAAATTTTAAGATGGACAACCACAGGAGAACAAGGAAAATTAACTTATGAAGTTCAACAATATAGATGGAATAGATATATAAAAGTTGGAGAAGTTGAAGGGATAGGAACAGATACTGAAAATAAATATCAATTTAAAGTTACTCCGATATCAGGAGAAAATAAATATAGAGTTGTGCAAACTGATTATACAGGTAAAAAAAGACAATCTAAAAAAACAACCTATGAAAGCGATGCTAAACCAGTTGATTTAATCAGTAAAAAAAGCAAGACATTAGATTTTACAGGAGAGACATTGTTTGAAGTTTATGATGTGTATGGAAACCTTGTAAAAAAAGGATATGGAAAAAATCCAAACGTAGAGAACTTGAAAAAAGGCCTTTACTATGTGAATTTTGACAATAAAACAGGAGAAATTTGGAATAAGAAATAATAAGTATTTAGAATATTAATTAGCCTTCAATAGCACTGTTATTGAAGGCTTTTTTATGAATGGAAATATGGAGAATATTGAACACATTGGAATTGCAGTAAAAGATTTAAAAGCATCAAAAGATGTTTTTTCAAAACTGCTAAATACCGAACCTTATAAAAGTGAAAAAGTCGAGTCAGAAGGTGTTGAAACATTGTTTTTTAAAACAGGAGAAACAAAAGTAGAACTATTATCAGCTACAAATGAAAATAGTCCAATAGCGAAGTTTATAGCAAAAAAAGGAGAAGGAATCCATCACATAGCTTTTGCTGTTAAAAATATTGAAGCCGAAATAATACGTTTAAAAAAAGAAGGGTTTATCTTAATTAATAACGATCCTAAAAATGGTGCAGACAATAAGAAAATAGCCTTTTTACACCCCAAAACTACAAATGGGGTATTGATAGAAATTTGTCAAGAAAAAGAGAGCTAATATCTTCATTTTTATTTAATAAATAAGTATGTAAATTCGCTTTCTTAGCTCCCTCTATATGTTGAGAAGAATCATCAATAAACAAGGTTTCCGATGGAGTTAATTTATTTTGTTCTATTACGTGATTAAAAGCTTCAAGATTAGGTTTTCGAAATCCTATTTGATTGGAGTAATAATGATTTTCAAATAACGACTCAAATAGGTTCTCTCCATATTTGTTATTTAAGTAATTCTGAAAATGAGAGACGTGAATTTCGTTTGTATTACTAAGTAAAAATATTCTGTAATTAGCATTTATATCCTTTAGTAAATTTATTCGGTGAGAAGGTAGGTTTAGTAACATCGCATTCCATGCAGCTATAATGTATTTTTTTTCTGAGAAGGGATATATTCATGTAAATAATTTAAAAAATCATCACTACTCAATAAACCAGTTTCAAAATCATTGAACACATTGTTTTGTTTTGCCTGTGAATATATTTCATCAAAATTACTGATACCGAGTTCTTTAAAAGCTGTAGATGTTAAATGGTAGTCGATGTTGAGTATTACACCTCCAAGGTCAAAAATAATATTTTTAATTTTTTTCATAATTAATTTGTGTAATTAAATACAAATATGCATCTTTGCACTCACAAAACAAAATATAATGTTTGTTTTGGGCCCTTAGCTCAGTTGGTTAGAGCACCTGACTCATAATCAGGGGGTCGAAGGTTCGAGCCCTTCTGGG